>CAYGPX010000181.1:0-3625 GCA_964351935.1 uncultured Rickettsiales bacterium
TCAATCATCTCGTGGTAAAGATCGTTACCTTCACGGGTACGCTCACCCACACCGGCAAATACTGAGTATCCACCATAAGCCTTAGCAATGTTGTTAATCAATTCCATAATCAATACGGTTTTACCCACACCGGCACCACCAAAGAGACCAATTTTACCACCTTTTGCATAAGGCGCGAGCAAATCGATTACTTTAATACCGGTTGCCAGAATTTCTGCCGCAGTTGACTGCTCAGAAAATGCAGGCGCTTCAGCATGAATTGGGTTTCTTTTCTTCTCACCAATTGGACCTTTTTCATCTACAGGCTCACCAATCACGTTCATGATACGGCCTAGCACTTCAGGGCCAACCGGCACTGAAATTGGCGCACCAAGATCGATCACTTCAGCACCACGCACCATACCTTCGGTTGAATCCATCGCGATGGTACGCACGGTGTTTTCACCCAAGTGCTGCGCCACTTCTAAAACGATAGTACGCTTACCTTCTTTTACTTCCAACGCGTTCAAAATTGGTGGCAAACCACCTTCTTCAAACTGTACGTCAACAACAGCTGAAATCACCTGTGTCACTCTTCCGATTAGTTTCTTTGCCATGGGCTAGTTCTCCCTAGTTACTTAAATTTTTTATATTTATTATCCGTTCAACGACTCAGCACCTGAAATAATCTCAGTTAATTCTGTCGTAATCGCAGCCTGACGTGTACGGTTATAGACAAGCGTTAAGCGCTTAATCATATCGCCCGCATTACGAGTTGCGTTATCCATTGCTGTCATACGCGCACCATGCTCACTGGCCGAATTTTCAAGCAAGCCGTGAAGTATTTGGATAGCAATATTTTGTGGTAGCAATGCCGTCAAAATTTCTTGTTCGCCCGGCTCATATTCATACACCGCATCTGCGCCACCAGCTTTTTTATCGTTTGCGTTGATTGCCGGAAGTTCTAGCGGAATAAGTTGTTGAGCAGTTGGCTCTTGCACAAGCGCACTCTTAAACGTGTTGTAAAGTAAGGTACATGTATCAAAGTCGCCCGCTTCAAACATTGCAATAACCTTTTGAGCAACCGCTTCCACTTCTTCAAAGCCAAGTTTTTTGGCACTGCTTAAGCCATCGATGCGCTCGATAATGTTCTTTTTATAGCCACGCACTAATTGCTCATACGCTTTTTTGCCAAGTGTCAGAATTTTTACGTTCTTGCCTTCGGCTTGCAATCGATCTGCTCTTAACTTCACTTGCTTGACAAGTGCTGTGTTCAAACCACCACAAAGACCACGATCTGAACCGATAACCACTAACAAATGTGTTTTATCATTGCCCGTACCCACCAACAAAGCCGGTGCAGCAGCAGGATCTACCACAGATGAAGCTAGGGTACAAAGCATACGCTCCATACGCTCGGCATAAGGGGTGGCTTCTTCAGCGCGCTCACGTGCGCGGCGCAGCTTAGATGCCGCCACCATTTTCATCGCCTTGGTAATCTTTTGTGTAGATTTTACGCTAGCGATGCGCATTTTTAGAATTTTTAAGTTGGCCATGTGCTAATTACTAGTATCTGGTTGTTAGTTTTTAGTAGGCCAAGGCTTAATTAAAGCCTCAGCACCCAATACCTAAAATTTATGCAAATACCTTCACAAATTTCTCAAGCGCCGCTTTCAGCTTTGGCTCTGTAACGTCTGAGAGTTTTTGCTCGGTACGGATTGCATCCAGAAGATCTTGATGCTTAGCATGGAATTCTGAAAGCAATGCTTGCTCAAAGCGTACGACATCTGCAGCAGGAATCGTATCAAGATAACCTTTCACACCAGCATAAATCACCACTACTTGCTCTTCAACCACTAGCGGAGAATATTGACCTTGCTTCAACAGCTCGGTCAAGCGCTGACCACGTGCTAGCAAACGCTGCGTTGCCGAATCCAAATCAGAACCAAACTGAGAAAATGCTTCCATCTCACGGAACTGAGCCAGCTCAAGCTTAATAGAGCCTGCCACTTGTTTCATTGCTTTAATTTGCGCTGCAGAACCTACACGAGATACCGACAAGCCCACATTCACCGCAGGACGCACACCTTTATAGAACAAGTCAGTTTCCAAGAAAATCTGACCGTCGGTAATCGAAATCACGTTGGTAGGAATATAGGCCGATACGTCACCTGCTTGCGTTTCAATAATTGGAAGCGCGGTAAGTGAACCTGAACCTTGGTCATCAGAAAGCTTCGCTGCACGCTCTAGCAAACGGGAGTGCAAATAGAATACGTCACCAGGGTAGGCTTCACGTCCAGGAGGACGACGCAGCAAGAGTGACATTTGACGGTAAGATACCGCATGTTTAGAAAGATCATCATACACGATCAAACCATGCATGCCGTTATCACGGAAATATTCACCCATTGCACAGCCTGTGTAAGGCGCAAGGAACTGCATCGGAGCAGGATCAGAAGCCGTAGCCGCCACCACGATGGTGTACTCTAATGCACCAGCCTCTTCTAGCTTTTTCACTACTTTAGCAACCGTAGAGCGCTTTTGGCCAATTGCTACATATACGCAATAAAGCTTTTTGCTTTCGTCAGTGCCGGCATTGATTGATTTTTGGTTGATGATCGTATCAATCGCCACTGCGGTTTTACCGGTCTGACGGTCACCAATAATCAACTCACGCTGGCCACGACCCACCGGAATCAACGCATCAATTGCTTTAATCCCAGTTTGCACTGGCTCATGCACTGATTTACGGCCAATAATACCTGGCGCTTTGGTCTCTACCAAGCGGAATTCTTTTGCTTTAATTGGGCCCTTGCCATCAATTGGGTTACCTAGCGCATCTACTACGCGACCTAGCAACTCTTTACCGGCAGGCACTTGCACAATTTCTTTCGTACGCTTTACGGTATCGCCTTCTTTTACTTCACGGTCATTACCGAAAATAACCACACCCACATTGTCAGCTTCCAAGTTAAGCGCCATACCTTTGAGGCCACTTGAAAACTCAACCATTTCACCGGCTTGCACATTATCCAAACCATAAATAACGGCAATACCATCTTTCACGGTTGTAACTTGACCCACTTCTTTTAATTCAGGCGAACCATTAAAATTGGCGACCTGATCACGAAGGATTTCTGAAATTTCAGCTGCACGAATCTGCATGTGACTTAACTCCCTTAAAAACTCAAAAAACTATAAATTAGCGACGGATTCTTTAGCACCCAACCGTATACGCTCAAGCTTGCTGACTACCGAAGCATCCAGCATGGCTGAACCAAGGCGAATCACCAAACCACCGAGTAGTTTTTCATCTACTCGCAAATCAATTTCTACTTTCTTACCGAGCGACGATTTTAATTTCGCTTCCACTTCTTTTTTCTGCGCCGCTTTTAAAGGCACAGCAGAAACCACTTCAGCTAACAACTCGCCTTTATCTGCGCGCAGCAGCGCAGCATACTCATCCACCACCGCTGTAAGACAATCTAAACGGCGATTTTCTGCCAACACTTTAAAAAACCCTACAGAAAGCTCATCCGCTTACAGCTTTATGAGCAGTGCAGCAACCACAAATTCCTCCTCTTTTCTTGAGTAAATCGGCGCAAATAACACCGATTGCAATTCAGCCGATTCCGCAACAAGCGCC
>CAYGPX010000182.1:0-3615 GCA_964351935.1 uncultured Rickettsiales bacterium
ATTAGATGTGCGTTATTTACCTGATACTGGGGCTTCCTTTGTTTCTTGCTGCAATTCGCTTGCTGCAGCATTAGACAACGACTTTACCAAAGATAGTATGTCTTTGCGAACTTTCTGGTCACTAATGCCTGAAAAAGCTCTTACAAGAGAAAGTACTTCTTTGTTGGCAATGTTTTCATGCTCAAAGCGTCCTTGATCTTCAGCCATAGACTGATATTCAGGCTGACCTGCAACATTTTCCATTCCTTCAAAGAAATAGGAAACGGGATTGGAAAGCACGCGCGCAAACTCATAAAGCCTGCTTGACCCAATACGGTTCAATCCGCGTTCATATTTTTGAATTTGTTGAAAGGTAACACCAACCGCTTCGCCAAGCTTTTCTTGGCTCATGCCAAGAAGGGTTCTTCTTGAACGTAGTTTTTTTCCAACATGTGTATCTACAGGATGAGGTGCCATTACTTATGCTTCTCCTTTTGTGGCATCATTAGCCATATGTAATTTTTGTGGTGGTTGCACAAGTGCAATCTAAATATACTAACTAAAGTGATATACAATCCATCTTATTCAACGTAGGAAGCTTTTCCCATATTTAAGGCCTTCTTGCAAGAGAAAAGTTAACAAGTTCATAATTGGGCTTTTCGAGTAGCCCAAAAACAACAGCCATAAATAATAATAAATAGGTATAGTCCGTAGCGATTTTGATACATCGTAACACCGACAGTGGGTTTAGGCAATGTTATATCCAAAATAGCCTTTTTACCTAAGGGTAAATGATTGATGATGCGTCCGTAGGAGTCTATTACTCCTGAAATGCCTGTATTTGCAGCGCGCACGAGAGGGATTCCTTGCTCTACCGCTCTAAATCTGGCCATATGTAAATGTTGGTGTGGACCACTGCTGTTGCCAAACCACGCGTCGTTTGTGATGTTTACCATCCAAGCGGGGCGATCTTGCGAATTTATGACGTTATCAGGAAAAATAACCTCATAACAAATAAGAGGGCTAAAGGGTGGTATTTCATCGACTCTCATAGTTTTAGTCCCTTGTCCTTGCGAGAAATCAACGCTACCTGCAGTAATTTTCTTCAAGGGAAGGATTGTTCGTAGTGGAATATACTCACCAAAGGGCACGAGATGGTGCTTGTCATAAAACGCTTTGATATCTCCGTCTTCATCGAAAACGAACATTGAGTTCCAGATAGCAAAAGATTGTGATTCATCTTGGCCGCGTTCAACGCGAAGCGCTCCAGTAATAAGATGTGCGTTCTCTGGTACGGCATCGCCAATAACCTGGCGTACCCATTTTTGCTCTTGGGGCAAGAAGGGAAGCGCGCTTTCAGGCCAAATAATCATTGATAGCGGCCGCCTTGAAGGAGCTTTACTAAGTTCAACGTAGGTTCTAAAGATATCCATTTGCCGTGCGGGATCCCACTTGTGAGGTTGGGCAATGTTGCCTTGTACCAAACGAATGGTGAAAGACGAGTCTGCCGCGCTATTATGATTTATAGGGTTTTCAGATAGGCGCATAGCACCCCAGCCTAAAAGGATAATAAATAATATGATAGGTGGAGTAATGTATTTTAAATGTGGTTTATAAAATTTAAATTGAGGGGTAAGCAAGAGAGCGGGGGCAGTGCAAAGAAGTGCAGCAAGCAGGCTTAAGCCCCACACCCCAAAAATGCTAGCGCTTTGTATGCTGATATCTGATACACCCCAGATATATCCTAATAAATTCCATGGAAATCCGCTAAATAAATGTGCCCTTAAGAATTCTGCTACAAGCCATAAAAATGCGAACGCAAGCCATGCCTGCAGGGGATATTTAGAAAGATAAGAAGTAAGAAAAGTAACGCATGCGGTATAAAAAGCAAGCACAGCCGGAATGCCGAGGACTGCAAAAGGAATAAGCCATGCAAACTGCTCGGCATCTGTTAGTAATGCGTGGGCAAACCAGTAAAGGCCAGTTGCAAAATGCCCCAGCCCAAACCACCAGCCGCTCCAGAAAGCCTCTTTGGTGTTTTGGCTATGTTGAACAAGTAAAAACAAACCGGAAAGCGAGATAATCGCTAAAGGCCAAAGGAATAAAGGTGCAAATGCAAGAGTGAGTAAGCATCCAAGACTAAGGAGTATGAATATTCTACGATAGCCGCGTAAGGTGCAAAACCAATTCAGGCGATCGGCCAGTTTGACTGCTCGTATCTTCATGGTTTTTATAACCTAAGTATTAGCTTGTTTTACTTACCAGAAGCCGCTTAATTCTGCGTGCATCGGCGTCGGTAATTTCAAATGAAAAGCCGGCTGGGTGTGTCACCTGTTCGCCTTTTTCCGGTACGCGATCCATCATTAAGAATATGAGCCCGCCTACCGTATCGTAATCTTCATCATCCCTATCTATACGCAGGGAAGTGCCAAGTTTTTCTTCCAAATCGTTGACTTCCATACGTGCATTCACATCGTAGACGCCCGAAGATACTTCACGGCACATACTAACTTGAGCAGTGTCATATTCGTCATCAATGTTGCCGACAATCTCTTCCATCACATCTTCTAAAGTGACAACGCCATAGGTTGCTCCATATTCATCAACCACCAACACCATGTGGCTGCGCTTAGAGCGCATTTGCATGAGTAAATCCTTAGCCTTCATAGACGGTGGAACAACTAATATTTCTCGCAAAAGCTGTGTAATATCAAACTTTCTGCGAGTGCCAATGAGTGGAATAAGATCTTTTATATGCACAAACCCAATAACCTGATCTAGCGTATCGCGATAGACAGGAAGGCGTGTGTGGCGTTCTTTAAGTAACACCTTTTTTAGGTTTTCTAGCGTTGTAGAGGCTTCAACAGCAATAATATCGCTTCGTGGAATCATTACATCTTCTACGCGCAAATCTTTTAATGCAAGCACGTTGCTTAAAATGGTGCGCTCTTCAGTGCCGACTTGCGTACCTTCAGGGTCGTGTTCTTCCAGCAATTCAGCCATATCATCTTCTAGCGAAGAGGTAACGCCCAAAAGTGGAAATGGGAGAAAGTTGCTGATGTTTCTCAAAAAGCGCTTAAAGCGTGAAGACTCGCGCTCTTTCCTAGAAGTGTTAGCATTTGCAGAACGTTGCAAATGCTGCCGTGACGGGGGCTCATTCACCAATGATGTATCCATTTATTACTCTTGAAGACAAGTAAACTAGCTTACAGCACTCTGAATTCCAAAGTGCCTGCCTCTAAGCATAACAGAGAAAAACACCAAATGCAAAACTTATGCATAGGGGTCTGGTATGGAAAAATCACCTAATATGTCACTCTCAAGTGACTCCATTTCGTTAGCATCTCGTTCTGTGCCATGATCGTAACCTTGTAGGTGCAGCAACCCATGGACTAATAAATGCACAAAATGATGATGGAGGAGCTTGTTTTGCTCAGATGCTTCTTTTTTCATTGTTTCCAGTGCACAGACAATATCGCCAAGCACAATATTTTCATCTTCAAATGCTTCATATTCTCCTGCTACCATTTCTTCTTGTGGGAAGGAGAGTACGTTGGTAGGCTTATCTTTTTCACGATATTGTAGGTTTAGATCCTTTATCGTTGCGTCATCGCTGAGTAAAATAGAGACTTCGAT
>CAYGPX010000183.1:0-3598 GCA_964351935.1 uncultured Rickettsiales bacterium
GTAATAATCCTTTTTACAGTGAAAGTGACAAGGGTATTAGCTATCTGCATATTGACGGTTCTTACAAGCAAACGGTACAGAATGAAAATGTCTGGATGCTGGCGGATAAAAAACGTGGCCAAAAACCAATTTTGAAAAACCCATCCGCTGCGCTATGGGATATTGGTGATGGCATTGCCTGTTTTGAATATACCTCGAAAATGAATTCGCAAGATCCACTAAGTTTAGAGTTGTTAGCAAAAGCAACTGAAGAAGTTGGTAAAAACTTCAGAGGGTTGGTGATTGGTAATGACTCAGATAATTTCTGTGTTGGTGCAAATATCGGCTTTTTGCTTTTGTCAGCTAACATTGCAGCATGGAAAACCGTAGAACAGGCTATTCGCCAAGGGCAAGAAACTTATATGGGATTAAAATACGCTCCGTTCCCTGTGGTGGCGGCTCCAACAGGTATGGCACTTGGTGGTGGATGCGAGGTGCTGCTGCATGCCGATGCGGTGCAAGCGCATGTCGAACTCTACACCGGCCTTGTTGAAGTGGGTGTTGGGGTTATTCCCGGATGGGGCGGATGTAAAGAAATGCTGATACGCCATACCAAGAAGCGCCTAGAAGCACAAAATGCAGTGGCTAAAATGGGGCGTATGTTCTCGTTTATGAGTCCAATCAAAACACTGAACATAATGCCGGTAGTGAGTGCTGCGTTTGAACAGATTGCCCTTGCAAAAGTTGCTAAGTCAGCTGAAGAAGCGCGCAGCATGCTTATTCTAAAAGAAACGGATGGCATCACCATGAACCGCAGACGTTTGTTGCCGGATGCCAAAGCTAAATGTTTGGCGCTTGCAAGTAACTATGAGCCACCGATGCCAGAAACGATAGTGTTGCCCGGTAAAACGGCAAAAACAGCACTCACCATGGCTATTAACGGTTTTGTTAAGAGTGGAAAAGCAACAGCGCATGACGAGGTGGTTTCAAAAGCACTAGCGGATGTTTTAAGTGGTGGTGATACCTCCATCCATAAGCCAATCAGTGAGAAAGAGCTTCTCGAAATGGAAGTAAAAGCATTTATGAAGCTTATAAAAACACGCGGAAGTTTAGACAGAATTGAGCATATGCTTGAAACAGGAAAACCACTTAGGAATTAGTAATGGAACTAAAAGAATCAGTAAGTAGTATAGAGCATGCGCGTATAAAAGCGGCAAATAGAATGGCCTATGGTATTAGTCGTATAGCACTTATGCTATTTACATTAACACTACTAAGTTTTGCGGCGCCACTATGGTGGGGGCTAGAATTGCTGTCACATTTTGCTTGGCACTACATGATAGTTTCCATTGTGCTTGCCGCAATATTGCTAAAATATAGAAGAGTATTCTTTTTGTTGATTGCGCTGCTTACAATTGGCATCAATGTTTTCAAAGTTTACCCTCTTTATAAAGGAAGTACAGAGATAGTAATTGCCCAGCAAGAAATGACGCAAGGCAGTGATATCAAAATTCTTCAATATAATCTATTAGATCAAAATGTTAAAAAAGAAGCGCTACTTGACTGGTTGCTGACACAAAGCGTTGATGTTGATGTAATGGTGCTTTTAGAAGTATCACAGGAGTGGAGAGAGGCGCTGCGTCCTTTAATTTATCGCTACGATCAAGCTCAGACTGCAAACCTGGATACTAATAAGGGAATACTAGTGCTAACCAGATTAGCAACTCAGTCGTCTAATGCTATTAAAATTGGCGGACGAGAAGTTATAAAAATTAAAGCATATACTCCTGAGTTTCTTGTTCCTATAAGCATTTATGCGTTACATGCTATTTCACCACTCAGTAAGGATGATGCAAAGGAACGTGATACATTGTTGTCTGCTGTTGCTAAAATGGTAAAAAGTGAGCGTGATACCAATGTAATTGTTGTGGGGGATTTTAATACTACACCATTCTCCCCCATTTTTAATAAGATGATTGAAGATACCAATCTAAAAAATAGTGGTCAAGGCATAGGGTATTTAGGAACGTGGCCATCGGTAATGCCTTCCGAGCTTGGAATTCCGATTGATCATCTACTCATATCAAAAAATATTTCAACCATTAATAAAAATATTTATAGAAAGCGTTTGGGGTCGGATCATTATCCGGTTATCACAATGCTCAGTGTAAAACGTCCTTAAAGGAAGAGGTGCATTATGCCGATATTTCAGGCGCCAGTTAAAGATTTTGAGTTTTTGTTAAATGATTTTTTAAAATTAGATGAGCAAAAACATTTAAAAGGTTTTGAAGAAATTGACTCGTCGTTAACCAGCTCGTTGCTGGCTGAGGGGGCAAAGCTTTGTGAAGAAGTATTGTTTCCGCTTAACCAATCTGGTGATGCTGAAGGATGTAAATTTGATAATGGTAATGTGATATTGCCTAAGGGCTTCAAAGAAGCATATCAAACTTACATTCAAGCAGGATGGACGGGATTTACGTGCGATACGGCCTATGGCGGCCAAGGTTTGCCCGAAGTAGTGAATATGCCGGTGATTGAGATGATTTGCTCTGCCAATCTGTCATTTGGGATGATCCCGGGCCTAACTCATGGTGCATATAATGCTATTTATCAGCATGCATCCGATGAATTAAAACAAAAGTATCTCCCTAAAATGGTGGAAGGCACGTGGACGGGCGTAATGTGCCTTACCGAAGCACAGTGTGGAACTGATCTTGGTCTTATTCGTACAAAAGCTGAGCCACAAAAAGATGGCAGCTATAAAATCAACGGTTCTAAAATATTTATTTCCGCAGGTGAACAGGATGCCACGGAAAACATCATCCATCTAGTTTTGGCAAAACTGCCCGATGCACCTGATGGTGTGAAAGGCATTAGCTTGTTTTTGGTGCCAAAAATGATGGTGAATGATGATGGCTCGTTAGGTAAAGAAAACGGTGTTACTTGTGGCTCAATTGAGCATAAGATGGGCATTCATGCATCCCCCACTTGTGTAATGAATTATGATAATGCCATTGGTTATTTGGTAGGAGAGCCGCATAAAGGCTTGCGCGCAATGTTTACTATGATGAACGAAGCACGGCTTTATGTTGGTGTGCAGGGGCTTGGCCTCTCTGAAGTGGCCTACCAAAACGCTGCAGCCTATGCAAAAGATAGATTGCAGGGCAGGGCGCTAAAAGGTGCAAAATATCCTGAAAAAGCAGCAGATCCATTGCTCGTACATCCTGATGTTCGCCGTATGTTGCTGACTATGCGCAGCTTTAACGAAGGCGCACGGGCGCTTACGCTTTACACTGCTTTGCAGATGGATATTCATAAACGCCACGATGATGCCAAGGTGCGTGAAAATGCAGATGACTTTGTGCAGCTTATCACGCCAATTTTAAAAGCCTATCTCACCGATATGGGGTTTGAATCTACCAATCTTGGTATGCAAATTTTTGGTGGCCATGGCTATATCACCGAATATGGCATGGAACAATATGCGCGTGATGCGCGTATTGCACAAATTTATGAGGGTGCAAACGGCATTCAAGCACTCGATTTAGTGGGGCGTAAATTACCCAAGCATACAGGGCGCTATTTGCGGGCATTGTTTCATCCGGCGTCTGAATTTATT
>CAYGPX010000184.1:0-3583 GCA_964351935.1 uncultured Rickettsiales bacterium
GTTCTGCCAAAATGGCGCGCCGCCGCGAAACACAAGCCGTATTGCCCTTGCGTGGTAAAATTTTGAATGTGGCCAGCGCCACTACTGATAAAATTCGTGCCAACCAAGAAATATCTGATCTAAACCTCGCCCTTGGCTGTGGCGAGCGCGATCACTACGATGAACAAGCATTGCGCTATGACCGCGTGATTATTATGACCGATGCCGACGTGGATGGCGCACATATTGCCGCACTGTTGATGACCTATTTCTTCAAATGCATGCCAAAGCTAATTCGCAACGGGCATCTCTATCTTGCTCAGCCGCCGCTGTATCGCATTTCGCAGGGCACGGCTTCGTTTTATGCCCATAGCGAAGACGAAAAGAATCTTCGCGTAGAAGAACTTAAAGCCAAGCGCGGCAATGTGGACGTTACCCGTTTTAAAGGTTTGGGCGAGATGACCCCATCTCAGCTAAAAGAAACCACCATGAACCCTGATTCACGCTCGCTCTTGCGGGTTATTGTGGACGACGAAGCCTATGAAGACGCCGCCCTCAAAGTGCATGACCTCATGGGAAAAAAGGCCGAGCTACGCTTTAAATTCATCACCGAGCAAAGTGCTTTAATGGGCGATAAACTAGTGAGCCAGCTGGATGTTTAAAACATTCTCATTGATAGGCATTTCTGGTAATATATCATTATGGGTAAGCAAAAGATTTCTCTTTCAAACGAAAAGCCCCGTATCCTTTTAGTAGGTTGTGGGACTTTTGGCATGCAGCATGCCACCATACTTAAAAACCTACATGATGAAGGAAAAATCACATTTGTAGGCGTGTGTGATACAGCAGCTGAAGCACGGGCAGCCTTTAAGGCAAAATTTCCTGATATTCCTGTTTTTAAGTCAGTCACAAATGGTGTGACACAGACAAATCCCACCGCTATTTCGAATGTAACGAGCACGGCATCACATCTTCCAATTTTACAAGAGGCCCTAGATGCAGATACGGACCATACTATCAAATATATTTTCCAAGAAAAACCCTTTGCCGAAATTGATACCACAAAGGGTGAACGAGAAGACCATACACTCGCGCTCACACGCATATCCGAAAGAATCAATGAGCGAAATATCCTATTCTCACTTGATAGCATTCTAAGTTATAGCCCTGTTTGGCACATGTTTGATACGCTTGTGAAGGAAAATAAATTAATTCTTCGCCATGCACATTGTGCGTATGGCAAAGATCGTACTAAAGATACCAGACCAGCACCGGGCGGATGGCTTGGCATGGATGGTATTCATGCACTGGAAGTATTATTTCACGGACAAAACGCAAACCAGATTACACTCAAAGATGGCAGTGTGAGCGCCCAGAAAGGCCATTTAGCGGATGCCGCAGGCGAGGTAACCTACGCACATAAAAGTGTTTTTCAAGGTAATGGCACAGATAAAAAGCCTGTTTATTTTCAGTTAGAAGGATCGTTTGCATGGAAAAACCAGCACCGAAGAGCCGTCTATCTGTTTGAAAAAGAAAATGGAAGCCATGCCGTCCTTCAAGTGGAATTTGATGCCAATGAAAATGGCACGAAAGCCGACATCCTGACATATAAAGAATTTAAGGATAGAGCGCTTGTTGATAGCACAAGGCATGTATTTGAGAAGGTCAATAAACTCGAGAATTTCTACCGTGCCAGCATAGAATCTGACACTCCTTTTAAGCCCTATTCGCTCGCGCAAGCACTTGCTGTGCAAGAAAGGCTCTCACAAATAAGTGATGCGCAGGAGCTTAATACCACCAATGTCGTCAAAACAATGGCCAAAAAAACACCCGCACTACCTTCCATAGAAGGCATCACATTCAATTGGATACAAAATACTTTAAAATCACCCTTATCCGAACAACATGGCAAAGTGCGTTGATGGGCGATAAACTAGTGAGCCAATTAGATATTTAGATAGAGAAAATCTGATTTTCCGTTAAGCGCTAAACGACTTAGAAAAGATTTCAACTTTTTACCACCGCATCCCAAAAATCAGCTTCCAGCTTCACACCGTTCAGGCGGTTGATGGCTTGAATGCCGGTGGGAGAGGTCACGTTGATTTCGGTCAACTTGCCGCCAATCACATCAATACCAGTCAGCATCAGGCCGCGCTTTTTCAGCTCTGGTTTGAGTGCATTACAAATACGCATATCATCAGCGTTTAATGTGGTTTTATTGGCTGAACCGCCCGCCACCAAATTGGAACGCAAGCCACCTTTTGCAGGCAGCCTTGCAAGCGCACCCATTGGCTCGCCATCAATCAGGATAATGCGCTTATCGCCCGTTTCAAAAATGGCAGGTTGAAACGCTTGCGCCACCATAGGGCAACCATAGCTGCGTGCCAGTAGTTCAAAAATACCGCTAAAATTGGCATCACCAACTTTGAGGCGAAACACATCGCGCCCGCCATGGGCATAAAGCGGCTTTAGCACAATATCACCATATTCATCACGAAAATGCAGAAGTGCCCGCTCTGAGCGCGTGATGAGCGTAGGCGGCATCAGCTCAGCAAACTGGCAAGGGAAAAGTTTTTCCGGGCTATTGCGCACTTCAGCAGGGTTATTAATCACCCTGCATGTATCACCCACCTGCTCTAGCATATGGCAGTAGGTGATGTAGTTCATATCAAAGGGCGGATCTTGTCGCATCATCACAACATCAATCTCATCCGCCAATTTCAGGCGAATTTGCGCACCAAGATGATAGAAAGGTTCTTCATCCGGCACAAATGTCACCGGATAGGCATAGGCAAACACCTCGCCTTTTTCCATGAAGAGATTTTCAGGCCGATAGTAAAAAAGTGTGAAACCCCGCGCTTGCGCTTCAAGCGCCAGCACATAGGTGGTATCTTTGGCGGTATCTATAGTGTGGAGCGGATCCATCTGAAAGGCAACGCGCAAACTCATAAACTCTACCTTGACGGGTCAGTTTTAAGGCGCACATGACTAATCACTTTTTCCACACCTTTCACGGTGCGTGCAATATTGGTTACCAAGTCTACTTCTTTAATGCTTTGGCCAATTCCCATCACATAGACGATATTATTAACCGTCTCGATGGAGTAGTTGATGGATTTTATATCCTCATTCATGAGCATTTTTCCTGAAATTTGTGAGGAAATGGCATTATCCTTCGCAATTTGCTTCAAACCACGATTATTTGACACCTGAATTTCGTTGATCACTTCTTTCACGCCCTTGGGTTGCCACGCAAGCCTCACGGCGCTGATGCGTGTAACAGGGTCTTTCACACTACCGGTTAAGAACACACGCCCCTCAATCACCTCAATCGACACGGCAGTGCTCAGCTCATTCACATCTTTTTGTAAGTAGGCTTCTTTTATCTCAATCAAAATGGCCGCATCATCAACCGCAGCACCCACTGAGCGCTCTTGCGCAACTGAAAGCCCTACCTCAGCCACCGCCCCCACCACAGCTTTTAAACAGCCCGAAAGCATCAACGGAAGTGCCAGTAATATCGAAATTTGTAAGAGACGTTTTTTCATAGTGCCTATCATGAGATATAGTTTCCTACCTGTAAAGAATAATTCTATATATGTAC
>CAYGPX010000185.1:0-3580 GCA_964351935.1 uncultured Rickettsiales bacterium
GAGAGATAGAGTGCATGAGCAGCATTGTTGTTAGGCCCACTTTCTAACGTATCTATAAAGGCGTAGCGTGCCCACGCAGTTGAATTAACAGGCGATGCCAAGAGTGATTCTTTTGTCAGCTTATTACTTTCTTTTATAAGCACTTTTCCTTGCTCACTAAATATTCCAGAGCGCTTTGCTAGTAAGATAGCGTTGGTTGCTGCTTTATCGAGCAACTCGGGATTTGATACGAAAGTATGACTTATCTGATTATGATAAAGCTGATTGAGTGAGTCGGTTGATATATGCTTCTTTCTAGATGAACCATGATATAGGTATTCCGTCTGATATAGGCTTATGGCACTTGGCAATAAAATTGCAGCGCTGACACCTGAAATAATTGCAATTGCTGCTAGTGCTGCAAGCCCCTTTCTAAATTCAAAGCCATCTTCTTTTGTCAGCCCCATATTGTCTTTGCTTGACCAACTCTGCCCTACGCCAATACCCAAGATGGTGGCATATATTATAGCAAGCGCTGGCATTTCAATGCTAAAGTCTACGGTGGCATGTACTGCAAATAGTATAGATACTGTGAGTGCAATGAGTTGGAAATGTAAGTTTTTGCGCCTTGCTAATAGGCCAAGGAAACAGCGAACAATAGCCCAGCCTAGCGCAGCAATAAGTAAAAGAAACGCAGGCAAACCCAATTCAAGCAACGTTTCTAGGTAGCTATTATGTGCATGATCTATAATTGCCGAATACCGATAGGGATATAGTGCATCACGGTAGATATTAAATGCTTGTTCAAAGCTTCCTAGCCCTGTACCGATCCATAAATTATCTTTGATAGCTTCGATTGTTACACGAAAAATTTCAGGGCGCATTTCATGCTCAATCAATGAAAAATTAAAGCGCTTAAAAAGATCGGCACCACCACTGCTTAGCAACCATGCAAATATCATTGTGATAGATAAGCCTGAAATTAACAAATTTAGACGGTGATGTTTAAACGTTTTATGTATGGTCAATATAAAAAATAGTGAACCCAGTGCAATGAGAGTGCTTACCATCCCAGCGCGTGAATGCGTTAGCATGAGTGCTGAAAAAAACACCGGCAACATAAGCCCGTAAATATAGGCTCTTGAAAAAAAGTTGTTCAGTAAGGTGCGATAAAAATCGCGTTTACTTAGTCCCTTTGTAAGATAGAGTAGTCTGTCAAAAAATAGTGTGCCACTAATCATAATACCCACGCCAAGATAAGTAGCGAAGCTATTACGGTTTATAAATGTACCAACAAGTGAATCAAAATAAAATTTCTTTTCAATCCACAAAAGCCGATCGCTACCTGTTAGCTGCATTAAAAGCCCGTAAATGCAATAAACAAAGCAGCTATAGAGTATCACGTGTATCAGTATGGATGCTTTTTCAGATGACCTTCCCCACTGCAGAGCCAGTAGAAAAACAAATCCGTAAGTAATAAAACGAATTAGCTGGTCTAAGCCTTGGTAAGGCGTAAGCGAAATTGTGCCGATTGAATTGTTTGTATCAAGAGCTTGGTATGCTAAAGCCCAAAAAGGACTCACTAAGTTACCTACTGGCAGCGGAAAAACCTGTATTATCCCCCAGATAATAAGCAGAATAAAACAGGATAAAGGCAGCCGAATATGACGAAGCTTTATTCGGTAATATCGGCTATTTTTCCAGCTTGAAATTTCCCAAAGTAACAATGAAATGATTGTTATAAGAGCAGTACATAGCCAAAATACAGGCCGGTTGCTTGCAAATGGAAGTGGAGCAAGCGCAACGAGCGCCGCTAACAGGTAAAAACTAATTTGCGGCGCATAAGAGAGCATGAAAACACTTAACCTTTAGATTATTTGCTCACCACAACAAGTGCAGGGCGAAGTAATTTATCTTCTATAGTATAGCCCGGCTGAATTACTTGTATCACAACACCAGACTCTTGCTCAGGCGCATCCACCTGACTTATAGCTTGATGGTAGTTATGGTTAAAATCTTCTCCTAAAGGAGAGATTCTCTTTATTTTATAGCGTTCAAATGACGATTCCATCACTTTTTTGGTCATCTCAACACCTGTGCGAAGGCTTGTGATAAGCTCATTCTCTCCCTCAACTTGCTCTTCCCCCATATTTTCTAATGCGCGGTAAAGATTATCCAATACATTAGACATATCGCCTGCAAAGTTTTTGATGCCACTGCTTTGCGCTTCAGATTTTTCTTTCTGGTGACGGCGGCGCATGTTTTCCATTTCAGCATTTAAGCGAAGGATTTTATCAGTCAATTGATTTATTTGCTGCTCTAGCAAAGCCGTCTTCTCATCACTTTTTTCAGGCTTAGCTGATTGAGCGTTGTTGAACTCTTTTGCTAATTCTTCAAGCGTTTCAGCAGTTGGCGCAACTACTTCCTGTTCTTGCTTGCTTTCAGAGGCTGCGTGATCATTCTTTTTATGGTGCTGTTTTTTACCAGACATAACAATAAAATCCCTTTTAATCGGATTGTTAGTTGAGAAACATATTACAAACTCGTATATATGTAGGCAATGAAAGAATAATTGCAAGTAGCAATAGAAAAAAATGGAGAATTAAATGCGCCCTTCTGGCAGAACACCCGATCAACTTCGTAAAGTATCAATTGAAACTGATGTTTCTCGATATGCTGAAGGGTCATGTTTGGTAAAATTTGGTAACACACATGTTATGTGCACTGCTTCTGTAGATGAGCGCGTTCCAGGATTTTTGCGTGGGAAAGGCCAAGGGTGGGTTACAGCGGAATATTCAATGTTGCCACGCTCAACGCATACACGCAGCGATCGTGAGGCTATGAAGGGTAAATTATCCGGAAGAACGCAGGAGATTCAAAGGCTTATTGGCAGGTCACTGCGATCAGTTACGGATTTAAAGGCTCTTGGCGAACGTCAAATTGTAGTAGATTGCGATGTATTGCAAGCTGATGGGGGGACGCGTACCGCTTCTATCACTGGCGCTTATGTAGCGCTTTATCTTGCCTGCGAGCGCTTAATGCAGCGTTACTCATTAAAAAATCCTCCATTGGTAGATCAAATTGCTGCTATCTCATGTGGTATTTACCGTGGTACAGCGGTTGTTGATTTAGATTATGAAGAAGATAGCGTAGCTGAAGTGGATGCAAATTTTGTGATGACGGCTAGTGGAAAAATTGTAGAAGTGCAAGGCACTGCCGAAGGAGCACCTTTTGAACAAAGAGAGTTGCTATCGCTTCTTAATCTTGCCTCACATGCAATGGACGAACTAACGCAAGCCCAGCGTATAGCAATTGAGAATGCACTTTAACTATAAAATATAACATTCTGATTTATTAGGTAATATTATGTTTTCAAATCGCCGTAAATTTGCAGAGACGCGTCTCTTGATTGCCAGTGGCAATCAAGGCAAGGTTATGGAAATTACAGAATTGTTGAGCGATTATAATGTGCAAGTGGTTTCTGCGGCTTCATATAATGTTACTGCTCCAGAAGAAACCGGTGCAAGTTTTATAGAAAATGCTGAATTAAAAGCAGAATATTACAGCACCCTTGGTAATCTGCTGCAAGTCAGTGGCCGTC
>CAYGPX010000186.1:0-3545 GCA_964351935.1 uncultured Rickettsiales bacterium
GGGCCTGGTGCGGTTATTTGGATGGTAATCGCCGGATTCTTTGGGATGTCGACAAAATTTGCTGAAGTGACAATGGGGCAGAAATATCGTCGTATCGGTAAAGATGGAAAAATTTCAGGGGGTGCCTTTTACTACTTACAAGATGGACTTGCTGATATTGGAAAGCCACGTCTTGGAAAGCTATTGGCTATCATCTTTGCGTGTTGCTGTGTGGCAGGCTCTTTTGGTGGTGGCAATATGTTTCAGGCCAATCAAACTGTTTCGATACTCAGTAATTTTGATGTACTCAGTGAGTTTGATCGCGCGTTAGCCGTTGTGCTTGCTGTGAGTGTGGGAGTGGTACTTATTGGCGGCATTAAGCGTATTGCGACGGTCGCAGAGGCCGTTGTGCCGCTAATGGCAATGTTATATATGGGTGCTGGTATTGTCATTTTAGTCGTCAATGCAGCGCATATTCCTGAAGCGTTTAATGCGATGCTAAATGCTGCCTTTTCGTTTGATGCGGCTGGAGGTGGTGTTATGGGTGCAATTATTGCAGGCTTTAAACGGGCAAGTTTTTCCAATGAAGCGGGGCTTGGTTCTGCGCCTATTGCGCACTCAGCAGCACGTACAAATGAGCCCGTACGTGAAGGTTGTGTTGCATTGCTTGAGCCATTTATTGATACTGTGGTGATTTGTTTTATGACGGGTCTTATTATCACTGTTTCAGGTGTTTATACATTACCTCAATACTCTCAGGAAACCGGTGTTGTATTAACAAGTCATGCTTTTTCAACAGTGATTAGTTGGTTCCCAGTTGTGCTTGCTGCTGCGGTAGTCATGTTTGCGTTTTCCACGATTATTACGTGGAGTTACTACGGAGAGCGTTCATGGCTTTATCTGTTTGGAGAAAAACGTATTGGCTTATTTCATATACTGTTCATTTCCGCTACGTTGCTGGGTGGTCTAACAACAGATTTAGGGCTCATTGTTGATTTTAGTGATTTAATGATTCTTTCTATGGCTATTCCTAATCTGATTGGGCTTTATTTTCTCCAAAGTATGATTCATAAAGAGTTAAAGAGCTATATGGAAAAACTAAAAGCAGGTGATTTTAAAACCTATAAATGGTCAAAACGCGTTGTTCTGGCTAAAAAGTAATTTTTAAGAATTTCCTATAAGAGTGTATTGTTATCTGGGGCAATGCTGTACCCCAGACTTTCTATCCAAATTCCTTGGGTTTCTCCCAAATGTCATAAAACTGTAATCTTCATCTGCTATAGTTAGAAACGTAGGAGTAGGCTTATTTGGCTTTCTCGTTAACACTAGAGAAGAGGTTTAATCGTGACGCATTATCGCCATATCATCACAAAAGGATGTATTGTGGCAATGTTGTTCCCGCTTTCTGGCTGCCTTTTTGGTGGCGCTGACACAGAAGGAAGTCTCGCTTATTTGTGGAAACGTGAAAAGTTTATACCTCGTGCTGCGCGTCAAGCCATCTTTACCGGTACTCCCGGTCCAGATGACGATGACAGCTACAGTGAAGGCTTTAAAAAAGGATGCCAAAATACCACGGCTAATATTGGCCAAGGTGGTTATCGCCTACAGTCTGTCGATATTGATGGATTTCGCTTAACAAGCGATCCTTGGTATCTGCGTGGGTACGCAGATGCCTCTGATTATTGTACGTTTATGTTAGATTGGGATACACACTGATATGTTTAATAAAATAATTTTTCTAGGACTGATTGTAATAGCGGGTCACTACTTCTTAAAGTCTCATGGGCTATAGGATAGATGACAATGCAAACAAACTCGTTGAAAGCTGTTGCGGTTACGGTAGTGACATCACTAGCACTACTGACAGGGTGCGGTGCATCGCGTACTGACTTTGGTTTTATGCGCCCAGCACAACTGGTTCAGCAACCACCTGAAGGTCCTCCTGAATATCAACAGGGATGGATGGATGGATGTGAAAGTGGATTCTCTGGATACAGTAACGTAAGTAATAAAATGTTCCATAGCTGGAGACAGGATCCAATACTTGCACGCAATCCTGTTTACTACCAGTCATGGAAAGACGCCTATCAATATTGTGCAACTTATGGAATGATGACCGATGAGCATGGCCTTGGAAACCGCAGATAAAAAAAATAACAGAAAGGTTTTAGCAGCATTGCTGCTGTTGAGTCTTTCTGCTTGCGGTAATTATTTACCAAAAGCTGGCTCTATGTGGAACCAAAACTTGTTTGAAGGGTCGCCCCCAGGTCCAGAAAAATTTCAGATGGGCTGGAAAGATGGTTGTCACAGCGGTATTTCTGTTACGGGAAACCTAAACCAACGCCAATTCTATCACTACAAACAAAACAGTGCATTGGCACAAGATCCTGAATACTACACCGGTTGGAAAGTGGCATATGATTTTTGCCAACGTCATTTCTTTAGCTACACAAACAGAGAGTATTTTTAGAAATTATGAAAAGAATAACCACCATTATGAGTGTAGTAATGCTGGGGTTGGCTGTTTCTGCTTGCCATAACCAAAATGTCTATAAGCCGAAGCCATTTGGTATGACAGGGCCAGCGCAGGATGCGCCTGAAACGTATCTTGCTGGTTGGAATGATGGGTGCGAAACAGGTACTGGTACCATGAGTAGTACCTATTATAAAAGCTTCTATGGTTATAAAATTGATGTGAACTTGATGAAAGATCCTGAATATTATCGTGCGTGGCGCGATGCTTACACCTATTGCCGTCACTATACATTTAAATTTGTATGGGATGGTTTGGATAAAACAGCCAACTTAGCTTTGGATACGAAATTATGCGTTTTTTGTTAACACCACATATGGCTAGAATACTTCGCTTAAGTGTGCTGTGTGTTGTACTCACGTCGCTGAGTGGGTGCTATCGTCTTCCTGCGGCAATGAAGCCTGCCGGCTTTATATTCAATCAAATGCCTGAAAATGCCCCTGAGAACTTCAAAAAAGGCTGGGTAGACGGATGTACCACTGGTGCTTCAACTATGACCAACAGTTTTTATCGTTGGTTTTATCGCTTTACTGTAGATAAAGAGTTGATGAATGATCCTGTTTATTATGCGACATGGAAAGATACTTCTACATTTTGCCGTCACTATGTTTATGGTCTTTTAAGAGAGGGTGATGGTAGAACAAGGCTTCCTAATAATATGCCAAGCGTTGTAGATCGCTTTGCAGGGACGAAAGACTTCTTTAATTCGGGTATTTTACATTTCTGGTCAGTAGAAGGAACAAACGGTATGATGATACAGAACTGGGGTGAAACTGCAGGCAACGGTAACCAAACAACGGATAGTGCCTTTACGTGGGATTATTCTTCAACTGGTGCTTTTACGGGCCATACGCAGACGTTCTCTAATGATAGTCCATTATTCTTTACACCTAAGCATTCAATCGTTCCTTATTGATACGATAGAATTTAGTTTTCTCAAGCTGTGAGTTATTTGCTACATTCTCTGCTTGCAAAAAACCGACCAATTGACTAGATTTCTCCCTCACCAAAATGGGGGAGTAGCTCAGTGGTT
>CAYGPX010000187.1:0-3484 GCA_964351935.1 uncultured Rickettsiales bacterium
AACTGTTTTATTGAGGTTTCGGTGATGGAAAAATATCGTATGCAGTGGATGAGGCAGATGGTTAAGCGTTCAGATCGTCTGGTTGATTTGCGTATTATTGGCACGTTGCAACAAACCGCAAATTTCTTTGCATCTACCTCTATGTTGTTAGTGGCAAGCTCCTTTGCTGCCTTAGGTTTTGGCGAAAAAGCTGTTCAAATCATGTATGATGTTGGTTTGGAAGAAGCACCATCTATGCAGATGTGGATTTTGAAAACCGGCCTGTTACTATTCATTTTTATTTATGCATTCTTTAAATTTACATGGGTAACACGGCAATTCAATTATGCTGCGGTGCTGCTTGCGGCAACGCCAAGCTATCAGGAAGGTGAAAGCGTGAGTGAGCTGCGCCGTCAGAATGATTATGCGCATAAAACAGCAACGATGCTTTCTAATGCAGCGAATCATTTCAATCTTGCAACGCGCTCATATTATTTTGGTTTAGCGGCGTTGGCATGGTATATTAGCCCTTATGGTTTAATCGTAACAAGCATTGTTGTGGTGCTGGTAACTTATCGGCGTGAATTTTTATCTAAAACGCTACAGATGCTGGTGTAGAGTCTCTATTTGCCGAAGTATAGTTGCAGTGTGAGATTGAGGAAATGGGTCAATGTTATCTCTATTCAAAGAAAATCATTTTCTAAAATATAGTAGACATGCGCTGTGTGTGGTGGTGATTTCTTGTATCTCTCAAGCGTCTTTCGCGTTTGATTTAGCAGTTCCAGTGGATTGTCGCTATGGAGATGCCTGCGTAATTTCGGGCTATGTTGATACTAACCCTGAGCCAGAAGAACAACCACAAGATTATACATGTGGGCACTTAGCATCGCCTGATAGTAAAAGTACGCGCTTTATGCTGCGAGATTTTTTGGAAATGCGAAAAGGTGTTTCGGTGTTGGCCGCTGAAGATGGAACGGTGATAAGTACGCGTGACGGTATGGATGACATAAGTGTGGACTTAGCCGGTATTGCTTCTGTTCGAGGAAGGGAATGCGGAAATGGTGTGATTATTGAGCACCGACGAGGTTTTATTACGGAGTATTGCCATTTAATGAAAGAAAGCCTTTTGGTGCAAACCGGAGATAAGGTGCAAAAAGGTTCGCGCATTGGGTTGGTTGGGGTGTCTGGTAATGCAGAATATCCGCAGTTGGAATTTACGGTAAAGCGTCGGGATGAGTTTTACGATCCGTTTTTGGGTGACGAGGCATTACGCTGCGGAAGTTTAAAGGCTTATCCGCTATGGGATAGGGACGCTCGTAAGAAGCTTAGCTATATTCCTACGATGTTACTCAATGCGCACTTTATTAACAAAGTGCCTTATTCATTAGGTGCACGGGAAGGGAAGTTTCGCATGAAGTCCATCTCAGCACAGGAAAAAATGATGGTATTTTGGGTGGATGTGTTTGGTATTCAACAGGATGATAAACTTTTACTCCAAATTGAGTCGCCTGAGGGTGAAATATTAGATGAAGAGTTGAGAGAGTTTAAAAAAGATAAAGAACGTCATTTTCAGTTTATAGGAAAAAAACGTGATACTGCACGTTGGATGCGTGGCGAATATGTTGGAGTGGTTCAGCTCTTTCGCAAGATTAATGGCGAAGAGAAAGTGGTGATTGACGAGATTATTCCTGTTAAGGTGCGTGAGGGTAGTTAGTAGGTATAAAAATAGGTGTAGAGTACACTCACGGTAAAGCGAAGCGCTAAAAATAGTATAATAGGCGAAATATCAATGCCGCCAAGATTTGGCATATATTTACGAATTGGCGAAAGTAATGGTTCAGTCAAGCGATAAAGTGCATATTGAATTTTTTTAACAACGGGCTGATAGCCATTGATAATATTGAAAGAAACAAGCCAGCTTAGCACAATATGAATAATCAGCACCCAAGTGTAAATAGAGATAACTGAAGTAATAAGTTCGATGAATGGATTAATGTTCATGGTAATGATTTGCTCGCATTTTTTTACAATCTGATCTTAATATAATCAATCGTGAAGAGAAATAAAGTGCTTTCGTTATAAAAGAATAGTACAAATGGGCTTGCATCCTGTTTAAAAATATGTATGCTACAGCGCCCTACGGGAAGATTTGATTCGCAAACTGGTTGGCGAAGCAATGGCAAGTGGCCAAAAAACAATGATTAAGACGGATTTTTAATATGGCATTATACGAAACAACCTTCGTAGTAAGACAAGAAGCATCGCAACAAGATGCTGAAAAACTAACTGAGGCATTCACTGCTGTTCTGTCTGAATTAGGCGGAAAAGTAGTTAAAAAAGAATATTGGGGGTTGCGTAACCTTGCATATTTAATCCAGAAAAACCGTAAAGGTCATTATATTCATTTGAATATTGATGCACCTTCAAAAGCAATGGATGAGCTAGATCGTAAGTTTCGTCTGAGTGAAGAAGTTATTCGTTTTCTCACCATTCGTGTAGAAGAAGTGTCTAAAGGCCCTTCAGTAGTGTTGAAACAACAGCAGCATGCTGCGTAAATATATCAAAATAGACAGGTAAGATTCATGTACGAGAGAAACGAAAATTCAGGCAAACCATCAGCGGGTGCTTCTACAGCGCGTCCTGTGCCGGTAGTACGTAACGTATTTTTTCGCCGCGTGCGTAAATGTCCATTAACAGGTGATAAAGCTCCTGTAATCGACTATAAAGATACAAAATTACTAACACGTTATGTTTCTGAGCGCGGACGTATTATGCCAAGCCGTATTACTTCGGTTTCTGCTAAAAAACAACGTGAGCTTTCTAGAGCTATTAAGCGTGCACGTGTGCTAGCACTTATGCCGTTTGTAGGTGAATAAGCTCTAAAATTAAATAGATTATAAAGCGTTAATTGGGATTTAGGTAACATGCAGGTTATTTTATTAGAAAGCATCGCAAAGCTGGGTAGTGTTGGTCAGGAAGTGCGAGTGCGTAATGGTTTTGGGCGTAACTTCCTTATTCCACTTGGAAAAGCACTACGTGCAACGAATGAGAATCGTAAACAGTTTGAAGCTCGTCGTAGTGAAATTGAAAAAGCAAACGATGCCAAAAAAGCTGAAGCAGCGGCCATTGCTAAGAAAATCGAAGGTAATTTTATTACCGTTATCCGCCAAGCGGGTGAAGACGGTCACTTGTATGGATCTGTTTCTCCTCGTGATATTTCTGCTGAAGTTACAAAACTAGCTGGCTCAGAAATTAGCCACAAGCAGGTTATCATTAACAAACCTATTAAAACCGTTGGTGTTTATGTTCAGCCGATTGCATTGCATGCTGATGTTCCTGTATCAGTAAATGTTATCGTTGCACGTGTAGAAGGTGAAGCTGAACAGTTGAAAGAGGCATTCTTAAACCCAGAAGCTTCTGAAGAAAAACAAGTGGTGGAAGCTTCTATTGAAGAAAAAATTGAAGTTAAAGAAGAAGTAGCTGAAGCTGAACAAGAGTAAAAAGC
>CAYGPX010000188.1:0-3478 GCA_964351935.1 uncultured Rickettsiales bacterium
CCACACCCAGTGCGCCACTGGCGAATAAACGCAAATGCTCCACAGGGCCAGCACCAGCATCCATGATTTAAAATCCACACGCTCGGCAATAGCACCAGTAATGAGCGCTGGCGTAATAACCGCAAACATCATTTGAAACGCAACAAACGCATAGGTGGGCACGCCCGTATCGCCAAATACTTGATTGCTTAAGCCCTCAAGCATGAAAAACTCCATGCCACCAAGAAACGGGCTGCCTTCGCCAAACGCAAGGCTATAGCCTACCGTTACCCAGATTAGGCCAACAACGGCAAGTGCTACATAGTTTTGAAGTAATGTGGAAACCACATTTTTACGATTGACCATGCCCGCATAGAAAAATGCAAGACCAGGGGTCATTAACATCACCAGTGCCGAACATACGAGCACCCATGTTGTATTGCCCGAATCGACCACTGCATCTTGCGCGAGCGCTGGCTCTGCAAGAAAAAGAAACGGCAACGCCGCCATTAAAAAACGATTACCCATTGTTAAAAACTCCTACTTCTCCTTTTGTGTCCAAAAGAAACATTTCGCAAAAAACAGGAGCAACTACATGCTTTATTAACAATCATCGAGAGACTACCTGTTCTCATAAATGTTTCCATTCTCGTAAAATGTTACCCTAAAATTGCAACGGGGTGTAAACAAAAAAACAACACTATCCCAGAATAGACTCCCCAATGTTGCTTTAATGCAACAGTTTTTCTAAATTTAAGAGCACTTCTTAGCCATAAATTCCCTCCAAACATGCATATTTATGCTATAAATCATCTCGAACTCTTAATTAAGCGCCGTAAATGATGCCTCAAAATCCAATAGAAATATTCGATAAATCCCTACTTCTCAAACAAAAGCTGCGTGCGGCAAAAGCAGCCGATAAGTATCAGTTCTTGTTTAAAGCCGCGGCAGATATACTCTGCGAACACCTAGATTGCATGCACCGAACCTATCAGCATGCACTCCACTATTATGCTAAAAGCCCAGCGCTATCCGATAGACTATCTAACCGAAGTGATATCCGGCAGCTTATCACATCAACACCTCTGCCTTCACTTGATAGCAGCAACAACACGTCTGCATTTGTTATAGCAGATGAAATGATGCCTCCCTTTGCAAACGCTCACTTTGATTTACTTGTAAGCACGCTTGCGCTCCACTGGGTGAACGACATGCCGGGCTGCCTTACGCAAGCGCGAAAACTTCTAAAGCCCAACGGCCTTTTTTTAGTAAATCTCTTTGGAGCAGGCACGTTAGAGGAGCTTAGAAAATCGATGGTGGAAGCAGACAAAGTGCATTACAACGGAGTGGCAGCACGTGTCATTCCTTTTGTGGAAGTCAAAACCATGGGTATGCTTTTACAGCGCACCGGTTTTGATATGCCCATCACCGATAGTGAAACCATCACTGTCAAATACCCAAACACAATTGCACTTATGCATGACTTACGCTATATGGGCGAGGCAAATGCCCTAATCAAACGCAGTAAAAAACCCGTCTCCCGCGCATGGCTCGCAACCGTAGATGCATTTTACCGTGAGCATTTTAGTGATGGCGAGGGAGGCATTCTTGCCACCTTTGAAATACTTACCGCAACGGCACTGGCTCCTAACGCTTAATTTTACTTGCGCTACTAGCGAGAATCCGCCATACCTTGCGTAAGCAGTTATCATCAACAATGAATGAATTCACCACACCATGGGCACGAAACGATTTCTCGAAAAAGACGACTTAAGCACCCATCAGCCTGACTTTATTCGTAGAAGCCATGGGCTGCCAATTTGGTGGCTAACCATCACGTTTGCTTCCGCCTTTGTTCTCATTCTAGTATTTGCTTATTTCTTTGTCCCCAAGCATGCCATTATTCTTATCACCTTTATTGGTGGAATTTTAGCCACATTAGCCGCAGTTGCGCTTTCTTACGTACTTAAACAGCGCGATATTATCACAACAACTGAATTTCAAAACGCGCTGCTTGCAGGTGCGGCGCGTATTAATAATGAGTTCTGCATCATCACTAAATATGATGGCAGCGTGGTATATATCGATCCTGAATTCACCAAACGCTTCCCTGAATTCCATCACACCGATTTAAGCCATATCAACAATTTATTAATACACGCACCCGAAGCAGATCAGGAGCGTCTCAATAATGCGTTGGCAGAAGGACATTCCGCCCAAGTAATGCTGGATTCCATCACCATGGATAAAGGTGAAAAAGCGCTCACCCTTGCACTGGACCCTATCGGTATTTACAATGCCCATGAAAAAAGCCGCCTGATGTTGGCGGTTGATCCGCTTCCGCGCCCATCTGGATATTTCTTTATCCGCGCTCGGCAAGAAACAACACAACTTCACTACCAAAATATTTTGACTGATTTCCCTATTGGATATTTTGTACTGGATCAACAGCACACAATCATTGAAAGCAACAGTCGTTTCTCGCGCATGCTTGGAATCAGCAACGAAGAATTACTTGAAAATGACATAAAAATTGAAAGCTTTTTGCCTCACCGCGAAGAAGTATCTTTATTATTTGATGAGCCAAAGGATCGTCAGGAAACGGTGATTTTAAGAAATAGCGATGGCGTCGAGTTTCCTGCCGTTATTTGCATCCACACCCTAAAAAATAGGGATGGTAATATTACAGAATATCACGGCTTAATTGTTGAAGTTGTAGAAACCGCCGACGATGATGATTTGCAAGGCGCGGTACGTGACTTAGTAGACTGGCTAAAATACTCTCCTGTTGCGACCGCAGTATTAGATAAAAACGGCGCGATCATCAAAGGCAATGAAAGCTTCTCGCGCCTTCTTTCATCGATGGGCATTAGCAACCAAACCGCCATCGATCTTGCCGAGTTAGTGGTAGATGAAGACAAAGAAAGCGTAAGTCAGTTTATTGACACCATGACCAGCGGAAAAGTCACCACCAGTGAAAAACCAAAAGAAGTACGCTTAAAACTCCCCGATCAGGAAGCCAGCGCATCGCTCTATATCAGCCGCATGGCCGTACAGCCGGGCATGCAGTCAGGCTATGTGATTCACCTGATTGATACAACCGATATCAAAAACTTAGAGCTTCGCTTTGTTCACTCGCAAAAAATGCAAGCTGTCGGTCAACTCGCCGGTGGTATCGCCCACGACTTTAACAATCTGCTCACGGCTATGATGGGCTTTTGTGATTTGCTGCTGATGCGCCACCCTGCAGGCGATCAATCCTTCGCCGACATTATGCAAATTAAACAAAATGCTAACCGTGCTGCCAACTTGGTTCGACAATTACTCGCCTTTTCTCGCAAACAAACCTTGCAGCCAAAAACCGTCAGTATCACCGATACACTGGCCGATCTTTCAAACCTAATCGGACGATTGATTGGAGAAAACATCACGCTAAATATTCTACATGGCCGCGATATTGGCTTGGTTCGAGTTGACCAAGGCCAGCTAGAGCAAGTAA
>CAYGPX010000189.1:0-3442 GCA_964351935.1 uncultured Rickettsiales bacterium
ATATTGCTGTTCAGGGCAATTTTGATGATTGTCAGCAAATGGTAAAAGATTTGTTTGCCGAGCGCGATTTTTTGGGTGAAGGGCACAGCTTGGTGGCTGTGAATTCCATCAATTGGGCGCGTATTATGGCGCAGATTGTCTATTATTTTTATGCCAGCCTAGCACTGGGTGCGCCAGATCGTGAAGTGGCATTTTCAGTGCCAACAGGTAATTTTGGTGATATTTTTGCAGGCTATCTGGCTAAAAAAATGGGTTTACCGATAAAAAAGCTGATTGTTGCGACAAACCAGAATGATATTCTACACCGCTTTTTTGAAGACAACCGCTATCAGCGCGGTGATCTTCTGCCCTCGCTTTCGCCAAGTATGGATATTCAAGTAGCCAGTAACTTTGAGCGATTGCTCTACGATATGGTTGGTCAAGATGGTCAAAAAGTAGCGGAGATGATGGCATCTTTCAAGGGTGGTGCAATATCGGTTGCGCCTGAAGTGTTTTCTCAAGTGCAAGAAACATTTGATAGCGCGCGTTGTGATGACGGCAAGACACTTAAAACCATTCGCGATATGTATCGTGAAACGGGAGAGATGCTCGATCCGCATACGGCAACCGCAGTATATGCAGCAGATATATGTGGCGAAAATCTTGATGTTCCAATTGTCATTCTGGCAACGGCGCATCCGGCAAAATTTCCTGAGGCGATAGATGAGGCAGGCTTGCCAGCACCAATACAACCTGAGCACCTTAAAGCGATGCTAGGGCAGGAAGAGCGGCTAGAAGATCTTTCTGCAAGTGTTGATGCCCTTAAAAATCATATTCTAAAAACATTAAAGTAAAGGCGGTGGAGAAGCCACTTTGCTTTCTAGGCTTTAGGTGTGATATAATGCTGATTCGTAATGTTTTTTAAGAGAAATGCATGCAAGACGAATGGGAAGGGAAGCGCATAGCGCGGCAATTTGCTGGTTACATCATCAGGCTTTGGCGTTCGCAAAAAGGTGAAAAAAGTACGGTATCTGATGCTTTGCATCAGGCGATTATTCACTTTTACAGCTCCAAAGAAGCCTTCTTTGAAACCTTTCTAAAGTATCTTTCTTCCGATCAGCTTCAGTTATTTTATAAGCTACTGCATGATTATCTGGAAGATTTTCACAACACCATCGGCGGTATTGACCCTGAAGAACTGGCGCAAATTCGCGATCAGTTGCAAGCTGCAGGCATTGGTGGTTTTGAACAAGCCGATGCAAGTCAAACCGTTTCGCCATCTTCGCGTCGAGGCTCTGGCCCTTATAAAGGCGGGAAAGGTAGTGGTAGGTAGTAGTAGGTTGCTTCTTTTATTGGTATATGGACTGCCTAAAATCTAAAATGCTGCTGCAACCAAAATAAACAGAGTAATTTAGGTGTCAATAACGACCCAAGTTTTGCTCCACTTGGCTAGGCGAGGGGTTTGGTATTAATCCGCGATAGCTTGGTGGTTGTCCGTATGGGCCGGAGGGTTGTGCCACTATCAGACCTTCACTCTCTCTTGTTAAAATGCTTACAGGGTGGATTAGTTTTCTCATGCTCTGGTCCGCAGTTGCGGTGTATTCATAATCGCCCGTTGTTTGATCGAATTTTGCTGCAAACGAAGTGCCTGTTGTATGGGCCGGAATTAGCGCTAAGCTAGCGTCAATACCGGCATCGGCACTTGCTTCTTGGACTTTAGCTAATATTGCTCCCTGTGCTGCTTGACGTGTTGCGGTAGAGGCATCGTCAGTAGATGGTAAAAGTGGTTGAAAAATATTAACTCCTAAAATCTCGGCTTCTTGATTACCACCAACATCTTTTCTCCCTCTCACCTGAGAGAACAAATTACCAACAGAATCAGCATCTTGGCAATGCAAGAGACAAAAACCAAATTAAGGATTTCTAGGATCTCCGTACTGATATTTTACCACTACTGGTAAACAATATTGTAGATTAGAGGTAAACAGTACTTTTGGTTCAGAACCTTCGTGGCGTAAGAATGCATTTACTTCAGAGAAACCAAATCGCTTAGGTACTCCTCCCCAAAACGTTGGTAAAATTCCCAGAGCATTTCTTAAGCCAATGAATGAGGGAGGTCTAGTGAATTTGGGCATAGGTATAAACAAAACACAAAAATAGCATCAAGAACAATACTCTTGAATGTAAGGCTTAGCACAATATACTTTTAGTTTAAAGGCTTAACTGTAAGAAATACTAAAGGTTCTGACTTCTATGAAGCCAATATAAGATGCTATCCCCGCAACTGCATTTTGCGATAGCTCAATGCTTCAGCCATGTGGTGTTTGTTCACCGTTTCAATGCCTTCTAAATCAGCAATGGTGCGTGCAACGCGTAACACTCGCATATAGCCTCGCATTGAAAGCCCCAAAGTTTCGAGTGCTTTATCAAGCAGTGCTTTGCCTTCTTTATCAGGCGTGGCTACGGCTAGTAATGCTTCGCCATCGGCTTCAGAATTTACCAGATAAGTTTCTTTTTCATAACGCTTGGCCTGAATTCTACGTGCCTTGGCAACGCGCTCTGCCACTTGGCTAGAGCCTTCTTTGGCAGGTGGGCGGTGCAAATCGGCAGGGCTTATGGCAGGTACATCAATATGAATATCAATACGATCAAACAAAGGGCCTGAAATGCGTGACTGGTAATCGCTTCCACAACGCGGTGCTTTATTGCAGGCTTGGCTGGCATCGCCTAAATAGCCACAGCGGCAGGGGTTCATCGCTGCTACCAGTTGGAAATTGCTGGGGTAGGTGATGTGCGCCTGTGCGCGTGCCACGGTTACGCGCCCAGTTTCGAGCGGTTGGCGGAGTGAATCCAACACATTGCGAGGAAACTCAGGTAGTTCGTCTAAAAATAATACACCGTTATGTGCCAAAGTGATTTCTCCCGGCTTTGCGGTGCGTCCACCCCCTACCATTGCTGCCATCGAGCAGGAGTGGTGCGGATCACGAAACGGACGGGTGGTGGTGATGCTGCCTTGCCCCAGCTGGCCTGAAACGCTTGCTATGATGCTGTTTTCCAGCATTTGCTCAGAGGCAAGCTCAGGAATAATACCCGGAAGACGTGATGCCAGCATCGATTTTCCCGAGCCAGGTGGGCCAATCATCAGCATGTTATGGCCGCCTGCTGCGGCAATTTCGAGTGCGCGTTTGGCACTTTCCTGCCCGCGAATATCGCGCAAGTCAGGGTAGGACGGGGTGTTGTTCTGGTTAGCGCTGCTGCGCGTGGGGCGTGAAAGTAGCTGTGTGCCTTTAAAATGATTGATAATGGCTAGCAGTGAATCAGCCGCCAAAATTTGGATATCGTCGCCCGCCCAGCAAGCTTCGCTGCCATTGATGGTTGGGCAGATAATCCCTTTTTGACGCGAAGAGGCCTGAATTGCAGCAGGAAGCACGCCGTTTGCATGGCACACTGAACCATCCAGTGA
>CAYGPX010000190.1:0-3436 GCA_964351935.1 uncultured Rickettsiales bacterium
GCTCAACTGAAGCCCATAAATCTCCTTCGTAGCTGGTGCTAACGGCATTGCTGGAGCCTGAGGAAAGGCCGCCGCTGCTAGAGCCACCATCACCGCCGCCGCTAGAAGCGCCGCCTAGAACTTGCGTGTTTATGGTAAGTGAGCCACTGCTGGAACGGACTAAATTTAAGAAGTCTAAAACGTAATTTTTGGCGTAAACCGTATCGCGTTCAACTCTTAAAACGCCATTTTCAAATGAGTAGCGTAAGCTTCCCAAGTCAGAGATGCGTCTGATCACATCATCAAACGGACGGTTCTTAACGCGCAATATCACACCTCCGGTAATACCTGCATCAATTTCCATTTCAATATCGGCAAGGCGGCTCAGTTCCATCAAAACATCTTTAAGAGGAACGTCTTCGGTAACCGAAAGGCTGATAAGCTTATTGACACCTGTTTTTTCAGGTGCTGGAGGTGCAGCCAAGATTTCTGATATTTTAGGAATTGCAGGCGGAGGTGCAGGAGGTTGGGCGTTTTTTTTATTTTCACCAAACATTTCACGCTCATAATCTTGACGTGTTAGGCCAAGTTCCTGATCAATAGGATCTTTGATGGTGTCATTGAATTCACTTCTATCGCACCCAGACAAACAAGCCATACTTAGTGTGATGACTAAGACGCTATAAAAATGAATGCGAGAGCGAAAGAACATAATTTTACCAAGAAGTTAAAAGGTGATCCTAAGAATAACTCTTTTTTAATAAAGCACACTCTATAGAGTAAACAATTCTTACAACACATACAAGATATATGACGATTGCCTAATAGGCTAGCATAAAATGGATGCGGCTAAGTGCTAAAATTTAATAAGCTATCGCTGTGATGCGGAAAGGCGATACAAATAAAAAATGAAATTGCAAGCGAAGGCCCAAACGGAAAGCGTTCACCAAACCCAAGTAAGCGCCATAAAAGCCCTAGCGCAACACCTGAAAGCCCGGCATAAAGCAAGAAGGGTGCGAGTGAGTAAGGGGAAAGGAATAAACCGGCGACAATAAAAAATTTAACATCACCAAGGCCCAGAGCCTCTTTCTTTTTCCACAAAAAGAACACGTAACGTAGGGCGTAAGAAAATATACCCAGCCCAAGTGCCATTGTAATCATTTGGGCTATTTCAATATTCCACAAATAAGCGTAAGGAATGCTCAGTAAAGCGAGTGTAATTTGTATCTCGTCAGGGATAATCTGATGCTCTAAGTCGACAACGATAAGAATAATAAGTGCAATGGCAACCATGCAAAGCAGCGCGGTTTGAAGTGACCAACCATAGCTAAGGTAGCATAATAAAAAGCTTGCACCCGTGAAAAGCTCAGTAAGGGGGTAGCGGATGCTGATTGCTTGTTTGCAGTAGCGGCATTTTGCTTTACTGAAACACCAAGAAATTACAGGAAAGAGATCGAAAAATGAAAGTGTATGTTGGCATCTTGGGCAACGAGAGCGTGCTACTATAATGCTTCCGCCATGAACAAGCCGATAGCTTACAAGCGAAATAAAGCTGCCAAATAAGAGCCCAAGAAGCAGAAAAAGCACACTGCTGCTTACGTTGTGATTTAGAAGGTAATCTGCCATAAATTTATTTACTAATCAAAAAAATTGGTTTAGCCGTCTTAAAAGGTTATACTGTTATAAGCACAAAAGGGAATGGGTAAATGAATTGGTGCTTTAAAAAGGGTTTTCAAAGTGGCTTTTCGTTGACGGAGCTTTCCGCGGCGATTGCTATTATTGCCGTGATTGCAGGCAGTGCAATTTCAGTTGCAATTACGAGTGACGAAGCAGCAAAAATCTCACAAACACGTACAAAGCTTGATGCAATTGAAGATGCGCTGGGTGCTTATTTGGCAATTAATAAGCGGCTGCCTTGCCCTTCGGCGCCTGAGTGGGCTGCCGTGCCAGCAAATTTTGCTGTAGAAAGCGCGAGCGGCGATCCCGTTGTATGTGGTGGAACAGGCGGGTTTGATATTGCAGGTGCTAATGGTACGATTCGCTATGGCACGCTTCCGGTTTTAAGCCTGCAGTTGCCCACAGAATATTATAAAGATGGTTGGGGAAGGCCGTTTACCTATGTGTTAGATTCGCGCTTTGCTAATAGTGTTGCAAGAAATACGACGCCATGCGATGGATCTGGTTCGGCTAGTTCGGATGAGAATAAATGTTTTCTTTATGCTACCGCAGGCGATATTACCGTGAATGATGCCTCTGGCTCTGCAAGAACAACATCCGCAGTACTGTTTGTCTTTAGCCATGGGCCTAATGGCCATGGGGCTTATTTTGCTAACGGCATTGCCGGTAGATTTAATGCCGTAGGTGGTACAGCCAGAGCATTATCAGCGGCTGAGCTGGAGAACAGTCACCTCACCAGTGCAGGCACAAACGATACGTTTGATGCTGAGTTTGTTCAGAAGGCATTTATTAAAGAGGAAGCACTTGCAGGTGAGGTGTTTGATGATATTGGACGCTTTATGACTAAATCGCAATTGGTAAAAAAGGCGGGTGCAACACTTTATCAGGAAGAGTGTGTTGTCGCTAAAACTATCCTAGATTCGCCCAGTGCCAATGATTGTACAGCAGAGCCAAATGCTCCGGTATGTGAAACCTTTGCTCAAAAAATAGATATGTTATGTTTGCAGTGATGAAAAGGCTATTGCAGAAAAATATAAGAGAAAACGGCTGCTCGGCTGGCTTTTCACTTGTGGAGTTGTCAGTAGTGCTGACAATCATCGGAATCACGCTAGGTTCAGCGCTAACGCTGGCGACGAATATCACCGAGACCGATCGGGTTGAAACAACTAATGAGCGGATGGATGCAATTGAAGATGCTATTGCCGTGTTTCTTGCAGATAATAGCCGCTTGCCATGCCCTGCCAATGGAGCGCTCGCACAGAGCGCTGCAAATTATGGCGTTGAAAATATCAATGATAGTGCCGACCCTGCTGTGTGCGCAAATACGTTACATGATGGCAATATTGATGGTGGGGTTGTGCCTACCAAAACATTAGGTATTTCCGATGAATTGATGGAAGACGGCTGGGGTTGGCGTTTTACCTATGTGATTGACGACCGATTTGCCAATGCTAATAGCTATCATTCCAGTTCTGTTGGGCGCAATGATGATTGTGATGATGTGACTTCCAGTGAATGCTTCACCTATTTTGATGCTTCAGTAGGTACTATCACCGTGAATGATGCGGCTACAGGTTCTCCCGCTACCAGAACAAATCAGGCGGTGATGGTGTTGCTCAGCCATGGTAAGAATGGACATGGGGCTTACTTGCGCCATGGGAGTGCTACGCGTATGGATGCTGGATTTGATGCTGGTGGTGGCGAAAACGAAAGTGCGGAAGCTGAAAATGGTGCGGCTGGTTCAGGTGTGGATGGGGAAGACTTTGATGGTGTTTTTGTT
>CAYGPX010000191.1:0-3433 GCA_964351935.1 uncultured Rickettsiales bacterium
ATATCATAGTCATTACTAACTAAATTCTGGACCTAATTATAGGGGGCATGTCACACTGGCGCTGCTCCACTTGAACTCTCCGATAGAGTTGGTATGCCGCTTCTAGATGGCCTTATTCTCATGCGCAATGCGTTGGTGGGCTGTAAACTAAAAGACAAAATCCGTTTAGCCGCCAGTGGTAAAATTTACTCCGGCATGGGACTAGCCAAACATATTGCCATAGGTGCGGATTGGTGTAACGCCGCCCGCAGCTTTATGATGTCTGTCGGCTGCATCCAGTCACAGCGCTGCCATTTAGACACCTGCCCCACAGGCGTAGCCACGCAAAATCTCTGGAGACAGCGTGGATTGTTGCCGGAAGTGCAAGGGCCTCGTGCTGCCCGCTTCCATCAGAAAACCGTTGAATCGCTTGCGGATATTGTCGCCGCTGCCGGTTTTGAACATCCCAAAGATTTACAGCCTCACCACCTTATTCAACGTGTCAGTGCCGAAAATGCCCGTTCGTTTGATCGTGTTCACACCTTTTTGCCAGAGGGTATTCTACTTGATGCACCGGAAGAAACGCTTTATGGCCACTGGTGGAAAGCCGCTAATGCCAACAGCTTTAGCTCGGACAAAGATTTAATTATAATGCGGGCAAAAAAGCAGTTGCAAGCTGAGAGTGAATAATGCTTGAAATAAAAAGCACACCTAAAGAAGGTTCAAACTGATGACTAAACAAGGACTCGAACTGAATTGCTATATTTTATTTTGTATTTGTGACGGAATAAGGCTCATAAGCAGCAGAATATCCTGAACATACCGAGCTCAAAATATGCCAATGTTGGGGAGCCGTTAGTTAGAAGCTGAGCAATAGGCGAGGTATGACAGACTACCCAAAGATTGTTTACGATAAGGCCATCTTTAGGGCTTTCATTATTTCTTTAATTATTATAGTTTCCTTCGCCACTTGAAGAGGGATATTGGCCTTTAAAAGTGTGCCTGCCACTAAAGATTTCCTTGGACAGGAAAATGTAAAACAAACGGAGCGTTATTATGAAAATCGGCATTTTATCACGAAATGCGAATCTTTATTCCACCAAGAGGTTGATTGAGGCGGCAAAAGCGCGTGGGCACGAGGTAAAAACGGTGGATGTCTTGAGCTGTTATATGAATATTACCTCAAATAAGCCAACGGTGTATTATAAGCGCAAAGGTATTAAAGAGCGCTTGAATTTTGATGCAGTGATTCCGCGCATTGGCGCTTCAGTCACCACCTATGGCACCGCAGTTTTAAGGCAATTTGAAGTAGGTAATACCTATTCAATCAACGAATCGGTAGCCATTTCACGCTCGCGCGATAAATTAAGAGCGCATCAGCTACTTGCGCGCAAAGGCATTGGCATGCCAATTACTGGCTACGCAAACCGTGCAGATGCAACAGAAGATTTGATAGAATTTGTGGGTGGTGCTCCGCTTGTTGTAAAAGTGTTAAGCAGTACGCAAGGCAAGGGGGTGCTGCTTGCGGAAACAGATAAAGCCGCAGAAAGTCTTATTAATGCCTTTAGAGATCTTCAAACTGATTTTCTAGTGCAAGAATTTATAAAAGAAGCGGGTGGCTCGGACATTCGCTGTTTTGTGATTGGCGATAAAGTCATTGCCGCCATGCAACGCACTGCCAAAGCAGGCGAGTTTCGCTCTAACTTGCACATGGGTGGCACGGCAAAGGTGATTAAGCTAAAGCCAGAAGAACGTGCCCTTGCGGTGCGAGCTGCAAAAGTGATGGGGTTAGACTTAGCAGGGGTGGATATTGTTCGCTCAGCGCATGGACCATTGGTGCTTGAGGTGAATTCTTCCCCAGGGCTTGAGGGCATTGAAACCGCAACCGGCAAAGATGTTGCCGGAGCAATTATAGAATATATCGAGAAAGATTCTCAAAAAGGCCCTAATAACATTACCGGCAGAGGCTAGCATGGCGTCAAACAGGCGGGAATTGGTTATTGGTGGTGTTTCAATCCCTCCGGGAAAGCGAAAGCAGATTGAAATTCCGGTGGCTAAGTTGTTTGACTACACAGAAATGAGCATTCCTGTTGAGGTGATTCGTGGAAAGGAGGATGGCCCCACGCTGTTTATCTCTGCTGCGATTCATGGTGATGAAATTAATGGTGTGGAAACCATCAAGCGGCTGCTTGCGCGACGAAAAACCCTATCCAAAATTAAAGGCACAATTATTGCCGTTCCTATTGTAAATATTTTCGGCTTCAATCGAAATATTCGCTATCTTCCCGATAGAAGAGACTTAAATCGGTGCTTCCCAGGCTCAGAGACTGGTTCATTAGCAGCGCAGGTGGCGCATATTTTTATGCGTGAAATTGTGAGTAAGTCAACGCACGGCATAGATTTACACACCGCGGCGATTCATAGAACCAATTTGCCACAAATTCGTGCCTTTATTGATGATAAAGAGACAAAGCGCTTAGCAATGGCGTTTGGTGTGCCGGTGGTAATTAATTCTGATATTCGGGACGGCTCACTCCGTCAGGCGGCGGCAGATATGGGTATTCCTATCCTGCTATTTGAAGGCGGCGAGGCGCTGCGTTATGAAGAAAGGGTGATTAAATCTTCTCTGCGCGGCATTCTTTCGGTGATGCAATCTATTGGCATGATTGAAGGTGAGAAAGTTAGTATAAAACAACAAAAGAAAGAAGTGTTTATCGCCAAATCAAGCTATTGGGTGCGTGCGCCCCATAGTGGCAGTTTGCGTGCTAAAAAGTATCTAGGAAACAGGGTAGAAAAAGACGAATTGCTCGGGGTTTTATCCAACCCGTTTGGCCGCGACAGAGTTGAAGTGCGAGCAAAAAGAACAGGCATTGTGATTGGTATGGCCATGCTGCCGCTTGTAAATAGCGGTGATGCATTGTTTCATATTGCTACGTTCGAAGATTCGCAAGAAGTGGAAGACCGAGTTGAGCTGTTTGATGATATCCTAGAGAATTAGGAAACGTTGAAATGATAAAGCATGCGGCCAGTTTTTGTTGTAAGAAAGCTATTAGTTGACAAGCGCCTGAAGATGTTCAACTATAGAATTTAGAGCAACCATTAGACGCAGGACGTGTGTGAAGGAAAGAGTGAGTTTTTTAACAAAGAATGCTTCGCCTTTGCTGGCGTTGATACTGCTCATTCCCCTTAGCCTCACGTACTTTGTATGGCAGCTAGCCTTAGACCATAGCCACCAAATTAAAATTGCAAAATTTGAAGCACTTACAAAAGAAAGCGAGCGTGCGCTCGAGTTTCGTATGGCCTCTTATAAGCAGTCGCTTTTAGCAGGCGAGGGCTTTTATAAAGGCTCGGATAGTGTCAGCAGAAGTGAATGGAAAGCGTTTGTTGAAGACACAAATCCGCTCAAAAACTTTCCGGGCATTAATGGTGTTGGCATGATTGAAGAAGTTGCCAA
>CAYGPX010000192.1:0-3433 GCA_964351935.1 uncultured Rickettsiales bacterium
TCTTTTGCTTTTTCGCTAAGCCGATCTTCTTGGTTTTAGCTTTGTTGCAGAGACTCTTGTCCAGGATCAGATGCCATTACATCAGTTTGCGCTTCCACTGACGTAGTTTCTGGCGCTTGAGTTTGCAAGAGAGCATCATCAGTTTGTAAGTTTTCTTCTTGTGGTAAGGCTTCTTCTAAATCCTGCGTTTCATCGAAGGAAAATACGTCTGTTTGCTCATCTTCATTTTGAGGATCTTCTTGCTGATCTGCATCAAATACTGAATCGCTAGAGGGAACTTGCAAATCTTCAAGCCTATCAACCACCCCTTCACGCGCTTCTATTTCCTCTTCCATTTTAGAGAGTTCTTCCAGTGAATAATGGCGATGAGGATGCTCAATTTCTTGATTTGCAGAGGCATCTTCCAAAGGTGCGCTTGGCAAAGGCTCTTGTGTTAATGGCTGGCTGTGGCTTTCTTCACTCGCGACGATATGCTGCTGGGCTTCTTCCTGAGAAGAGAGTGCCTCATCCTGATTTTTAGGGGCACCACCGCTCTGTGTTGCGTTATCATCATGCCCTAACTTTTGGCGGATACGATAGCTTAAATCTAAGAAATGCACTAGCTCTCGCAACTCTTGACGGGCAGCAATATGCGTCATTCTCGGCTTCACATCTGAATTATTTCCAATCACATCCAGAAGCGTTAGCCCTTTTAAGAAGAGCTCACGATAAATCACCCGCTCGCTAAAACCTTGTGCAATACGGCAGCCGGTTTTGCGTGAGAGCTTCTCAAGCGCATCCGACATTTGGCGTTTGTTGTGCGCATCCAGGTTACTCAAGCGGTTTCTAAGCACCACCCAGTCAATTTCACCCCTATCACGTTTGGCACGTTGCATTTTAGCTTGCCACACAGTCTCGCTATAAATGCCGGGGCGCGACATATCCAGCGTTTCTTCCTTAATATGCGCTAGCACATCCAGATCAATGAAACTATCGTTAATCGGGGTTACAATGGTATCGGCATGGCTGTGCGCTAATCGCGACAAATATGTATCGTTTCCGGGTGCATCTATTATCACCACATCATTTTCTTCTACTGCCTTACTCAGGCATTTTTCAAACCGTTCACGTTCATCAGCTTGCGCTTCTTCACGCGAGTTGAGATCACTTTTCTTGACAACGAAATGTGAAAGATGTGGCAATTCTGCCTGAATATTTTCAGCGTGCTGCAACCGATTTTCAATATAGCGCGAAAGACTACGCTGACGCGCATCCAAATCAATGGTTGCTACTTTCATGCCTTCATACAGCAAGCTTACTGCCAAATGCATGGTGATGGTGGTTTTGCCGCAGCCACCTTTTTCATTACCTGTTACAATGATGTAAGCCGTTGGGTTTTGCACAGATTCAGACATAAACTAATTACCTATTTTTCAAAAATCATCCCGTCTAGAATGATAGAAGATGCCATGCTTTGCAAGGCAAATACGTCTTTAGAATGCCAAAAAAATTACAATTCTATATTATCGATCAAGCGCACAGCATTCAATCGCGCTGCAGCAAGGATACGCGCTGGCTTTTCAAGGCTTCCATCCCATGGTTTGAGTGTGATGGAATCGCATATTTCGATGTAATCCACTTGCTCGAAACCACCTGCTAATAATTGTGCTACCGCCCTGGCTAGCACATGCTCTTGTTTTTCACCATGTCTTATTTTTTCAGCGATATTAAGCAAGGTGTTATAAAGTAACGGAGAAATTTTACGCACTGTCTCATTAAGATACATATTGCGTGATGACATGGCGAGTCCGTCTTTTTCACGGATGATTGGCGCACCAATAATGATGATTGGCGCACCAATAATATTTAGCTTCAACCCATTTTCTTGTACTATTTTTCGGATGATTGTGAGTTGCTGATAGTCTTTTTCGCCAAATACGGCAACATCCGCCAATGTTTGCGCAAACAGCCTAAGCACCACCTGCCCCACCCCATCAAAAAAATGCGGACGTGGCTTGCCTTCTAATATTTGACCAATCGCACCTACGGTAAAATACGGATCAATTCCATTGGGATAAATTTCTTCTTTCGTAGGCAGATAGACAACATCCACAGCTTTTTCTGCTAGCATAGCCACATCTTTTTCTACCATACGCGGATAGCTATCAAAATCTTCGTGCGGGGCAAATTGAGCAGGGTTCACAAAAATGCTAACCACCACTATATCCGCATTTTTTTGGGCAATTTCTACCAGTGACACATGCCCATCATGCAATGCGCCCATGGTAGGCACAAAACCAATGGTTTTACCTTGGCTTTTCAAGGCTACAATATGGCGTGTGAGTTCAGCAGCAGTGGTGATGGTTTTGGTCATTTTTTATTTTTTCTCCGCAAAATTTTCCTAAATTTTGCATGAGATACCGCTTCGCGGGCTCATGGCTGGCGCGGTTTTCTAACCGCTCTTTTTGTTCCGGCGAGGACAGGAGTCCGAGCCCTTTAGTCGGCGAAGCCGTTAGGCTCATTGCGATTTTAGGAAAAATCGCAGGAGCGCTCTAACAAACACCTAACATCTTTCTTGCACATAGCGCCCAGGCGCATCTTCAATCGCATTTTTGGGTACGGGTGCGGCAATCTTTTTGCCACTTTCTGGCGTTGCCCATGCCAGCCAATCTATCCACCACGAGCCAGCATGTTCTTTTGCTCCATCAAACCAGTTTTCAGCATCCAAGCCTTGCGTATCATTGAGCCAATAGTGATATTTGTTTGCAACAGGCGGATTGACCACGCCACCCACATGGCCTGAAGCACTCAGCACAAAACGCAGCGGTGCTTTAGGAAGATGTTTGGTCACTTCAAACGTAGCAAGCCACGGTGCAATATGGTCATCTTTGGTAGCCAGCGCATAAACAGGAGTGGTGATAGTGCTAATATCAAGCGGCATGCCATCTAGCGTAATGCCGCCTTTTTTAATCAAGGCATTTTTCAAATACATATTACGTAAGTAGAAACTATGCATCATAGCAGGCAGGCGCGTACAATCAGCATTCCAATAAAGAATATCAAATGGGAAAGGTGTTTTTCCTAGCAAATAGTTATTTACCACAAACGACCAAATCATATCGTTAGCGCGCAGCATACTAAACATTGAGCCCATTTCTGCACCGTCAAAATAGCCTTTATTGAGCATTTCTTTTTCAATGGAAGTCACCAGCGCTTCATCAATCAAATCACCCAATTGGCCTGCGCTTGAAAAATCAACCAGCGTGGTAAGCAGTGTTGCAGAAGCCACACGTTTCTGCTTTTTTGCCTCCAGATACGAAAGCAAACAAGTGAGTAGCGTACCGCCCAAGCAATAGCCCATGGCGTGCACTTGCTTTTGCCCTGTAATTTTTTCAATCGCATCGATGGCAGCAAGCGGCCCTTCAAGCATATAGTCTTCAAACGACTTATGCTG
>CAYGPX010000193.1:0-3424 GCA_964351935.1 uncultured Rickettsiales bacterium
AATTTAGAGGGTGCGGTAAAGAAATACTTTCCCGATGCGGTGAGTGCGGATGTGGTTATTACCAAAGAACGCCACCTATTTGTCGCTAATATTTTAGTAAACGAAGGTACTGATCCTCATTTAATTATTAAGAGCATGGGTGATGCCGTTGAAGTGCATGCCGCTGTTGAAAAAGCGGTTGAGAAAGTTGAAAAACAGCTGCGTCGCTATAAAAAACGTATTCGTAATCATCATCGTTCCCGTCTGGGCAAGACGGTTGAATCTGCTCAATATGAAGCCAGTAAGTTTGTATTGGCAACTGAGGCAGAAAAAGAAGATGACGGCGAAGATAACCCGATTATTATTGCTGAGAAGAAAACACGCATGGAATACCTAACGGTAAGTGAAGCCGTAATGCGTATGGATCTGGCTGATTTGCCGGCTTATGTGTTTGTTAATAGGCTCAACAATAACGTGAACGTAGTCTATCGTCGTACTGATGGTAATATTTCTTGGATTGATTCAGGAGTAAGTACCTCTTCCTCCAAAAGCAGTGCGGCATAAAAACGTACCTAAGGGCGGGGGCTTGCAAGTTAAGTTTCCGCCCTTCTTGCGTTATTTTTATGCTGCTTTATTGCTAACCTCGTTTTTTAAAACAAAAGCATGTCCTTAAATCTCCAAAAACCGGTAGCACCCTATGTTTATATCACCGGAGCAGGGCCGGGTGATGTGGGGCTTTTGACACTTAAAACCCATCACCTTATCACGCAAGTGGCCGATGTTGTGGTGTATGACAGGCTTATTCCTGATGAAATTATTTCCCTAATTCCTGAAACAGCAGAACGCATTTATGCAGGAAAATCGTGTCGTAAACACCATATGACGCAGGATGAGATTAATAGCTGTTTGGTAGAACAGGCTAAGAAAAATAAAGTAGTAGTTCGATTAAAAGGTGGTGATCCGTTCATTTTTGGTCGAGGAGGTGAAGAGGCAGCCTATTTGGCAGAGCATCACATTCCGTTTGAAATTGTGCCGGGCGTAAGTGCAGCAGATGGCTGCGCTGCCTATCAAGGAATACCGCTTACCCATCGAGGATTGGCAACAAGCGTTCGCTTTATCACGGGACATCAGCAGCTTGGCCAAGCTGTGCCGCTTGATTGGAAAGGGTTGGCAGATCCGCAAACAACACTTGTTATTTATATGGGGCTTGCAAACCTTAGAGCGATTTCAGAAAATTTAATCGCGCATGGTTTGCCAGCCAACACACCGGCTGCCGCTATTCAAGAGGGTACATTGCCCACGCAACGTACTTGTATTGCTGAGCTACAGACGCTATGCAATGAAGTTGAGAAAATGGAATTTAAAGCCCCCACACTCATTATTATCGGCAAAGTGGTTTCGCTTGCAGATAAGATTGGTTAAGTTGCACATCAGCTGAAAGCTCACAAAATTTGCAAGGGAAGAAATAAAAAAGGCATATTATGACAAAAAGAAAAGCAGTACTTCTCTTAAGTGGAGGACTTGATTCTGCCACCACTGGTGCTATTGCAAAAGAACAGGGCTATGAGTTATATGCCATTTCATTCCGCTATGGCCAGCGCCATGCGGTAGAGTTAGAAGCTGCACTAAAAGTAGCAAAAATGCTGGGTGTTAAAGAGCATAAAATTGCTGATATTGATTTACGACTTTTTGGTGGTTCGGCGCTTACTGCTGATATTTCTGTTCCTAAAAGCCGTGATGAAGCTGCCATTTCTACTGAAATACCAATTACTTATGTACCTGCGCGTAATACGATATTTTTATCTTATGCATTGGGCTGGGCTGAGGTGCTTGGTGCTTACGATATTTTTATTGGCGCTAATAGTGTGGATTATAGCGGATATCCTGATTGTCGCCCTGCTTACATGGAAGCATTTGAAACACTTGCTAATCTTGCAACAGCAGCAGGGGTAGAAGGAAAAGGAAAGTTTCAGATACGCCGTCCACTTATTTCGCTTACTAAAGCTGAAATTATCAAAGAAGGGTTGCGCCTTGGTGTGGATTATGCTGATACCATTAGCTGCTACGATCCAACACTTGCGGGTAAAGCGTGCGGGGAATGCGATTCGTGCATCTTGCGTGCTCGCGGCTTTGCACAGGCCGGTGTTGAGGATGCATCGCTTTAACGCTTGTTATTACTGTTTTGGCTTGTATAAATAGTAAAAAAAGTAGCAAGCAGATGCATCACCCTGAAAATATATCTAATAAGTATCCGACAATTGAATTAGAAGGTGAATTCTACCTTAGGGGCTATCGTGTTTCCGATAAGAAAGATTATTTCAATTATATGATGAACGAAGAAGTTGTTCGCTATATTCCTGAAGAATGTATTCCAAACACTATGGAACGTGCTGCTGAAGAAGTGCAGTATGTGATGGATTTGTTTCATTATCACCGCAGTATTTATTGGGCGATTGCACTAAAAAAGAATGATAGGTTAGTAGGTTCTTGTGGATTTAATTTTTGGAATCGTGACCATTGCCGAGCTGAAATAAGCTATGACTTAGCGCGGGAATATTGGGGTAAGGGTATCATTACTGAGGTAGTCAAAAAGGTTTCTTCTTTTGGATTTGTGCAGATGAATTTAAACCGCATTGAAGCGACAGTAATTCCCGATAATATACCTTCAATACGTGTGCTCGAAAAAGCAGGCTATGAAAAAGAGGGTATTTTAAGGGAGCAAAAACTACTGCATGGAAATTTTAGAGATGCAGTGATGTATTCACTACTCAAACGTGATTTTATAGGATTTTGATATGTCAGATATAAAACGGCCTGAATATGAAAAACTGGATCAGCTTGGTAAGCAAACAGCAGCGCCAACATCGCCGGAAGAAGCGGTATTAGAGGTGGTTGAAAACCCAACTCCTAAGCACAACTATGTTGCAAGATTTACATGTCCTGAGTTTACGTCTATTTGCCCCGTTACAGGTCAGCCTGATTTTGCGCATTTAGTGATAGATTACATTCCTGCAAAATATCTAGTAGAAAGTAAATCGCTCAAGCTTTACCTTACCTCTTTTAGAAATCATGGCGATTTTCATGAGGCTTGCACGATGCGTATTGCACAACGAATCATTGAGGTTGCAAAGCCAAAATGGCTGCGCATTGGTGGTTATTGGTATCCACGTGGAGGCATCCCTATTGATGTATTCTATCAAACTGGAGAGCCACCAAAAGGTGTGTGGATTCCTGAACAGGAAGTGCCAGCATATCGTGGACGTTAACTTCTAGAAACTTCATATTGTAATAATTTTGTTACTTTTGTTGGTTATAATGGCTAGCATAATTAAGCATATGGCATTTGCCATATAGCAAGAATGAATTAAATTATGGAGTCATTTATGGGACTTGAAACAAGTAGCTCAGCAAAGAGCTTTTTTACGTTTACAGGTGTTTTATCAAC
>CAYGPX010000194.1:0-3416 GCA_964351935.1 uncultured Rickettsiales bacterium
CCGTATGTTCTTATTTAAGCCCAGCCAACTCACGGTCGTGCCATTGCTGTTTGGCTTTGTTACTTTCCTTGATTGCTTCAATAGCCAGATTCAGCAGCTTCTGATTTTTGAAGCCGATCCTTGAAAAGATTCCTTCTAACTGTTCAATAACTTTATCTTCACGTACCCACATTTTCATTTCAGCTCTTCACGGGTTGCTTGGGCAAAGATACGTCCACTCAGCAGTTGTGCCGTTAGCGTAGGTTTTCTTTTTGGTATCCGCCGTTACAACTTTTCCTGTGGTCGCACATGTCAAAATGCCCCGGAACAAATATTCTTTGCCTCGATATTTGAACGGTTTTTTATCCCAACCTTCACGGACAGCCTTGCATTCCATAAATAAATCTCTGGTAATAAGCGGTTCATATTTGTGTGGATAAAGATCTCCCTTCACCAGCATTTCACCATAATAAAAAGGATTTTGTACAACCTGAAACATGGTAGATTTGCTGAGTGGCGCACCTTTTTTTGTTCTAAGCCCCCATTGTTTACATTTTTTAACCATATCAGGAAGTGTGTATGTGCCTTTGGCATATTCCATAAAGAACCGTCGGATTAGTGGTCCACGCACAGGGTCAACAACTACCATGCTATTATCTCTTTCATCTCGTTCGTTTAAGTAGCCAATTGGTGCAGGGCCAATCCATTCACCTTTTTTAATTTTCCAGTCAAGGCTGCGCTTTACATTTTCGGAAAGCTGTAAAACGTAGCTCTTTGCTCCCATCACTGAAAAATCCCAGCGCATAATGTCTGATGCACTGGCGTCTTTGCTGATTACCATGCCTTCGCGGTAAAAATGAAGCTCAATTTTTTCTTTGCGGATGAGTTCATCCAGGTAAACCGAATCTTTAAAACTGCGCTGTATTCGATCAACCGCATCAGCAACAATCGCAACCGTGTGACGCTGCTTCTTTGCAAACTCAATCATCTGCATGAATTTTTTACGATCGCCGCGCGTGGAAGATTCAATGAGAATGTAGGTTTCAAGAACCTCCAGTTGATGCCGCTGGCAATATTCAATCAGCCTTGCCTTTTGTGCATCCAGTGAATGTCCTTCTTCCTGTTCTTCTGTTGATACCCTTACAAGGATAATAGCTTTTGTGACCTGCGCCATAACAACCTCCGTTATTTTGCATCCACATTGCCATTAACAGCTTGCAAAGCAACGTTATCTTTTTCTTTCTCGACCTCATTCTCTAGGCGAAGGTTAATATCCATGATTCTTTGGCAGAAGCGCATCAGATTTCGTGCAATCTGGTTTGCTTCCAGATCCGTTAGTTTGAAATCATGTGATTGTTTGATTTCACTAACCAGTTTTTCATATGCGGAGGTTTTTGAAGCTTTTGCCATTACACCCTCCATTTCAGTCTTGGAGGAGCAAAAGTGGATATTTTACCCACCTCCGGCGATTCTATTAATGAATATGCCAGATTGTGTTCATCCTGTTTAGTCTTTTTTTGTTCGGACACTTTATTTACCTCCTTGACTGGCATTGAGGCGTGTGACGATTTTAAGCAGCGCATACGTCCACATTTGCCATGCTTTGGTACGGCCACAGCCAATTCGCCAGCATATTTGTTTCCAGTACACGCGTTCGGCTCGGAGCCACACAAGCCTGCGTTCGTCCACATCATCGAGCCAGAAAATCCACTGGATTGTTTCTTCCATACGCGTGATGGCATCAGGTTGCGGTGACCCAAGGCGCATCGGCAAACGGTCTGATTGCAATTGCTCCATAACGGTGCGAACCACTTCAGGCCATGCGTTGAAATATCCCTGCACCTTGACGGGCGGCATGCGTTTTAAGGTATAAGCCGCTTCCTCGAATCGATCGGCGACATCGGTTACTGTCCATTTTTTCATAGTTTTTTCTCCTTGATGGTTAGTTGAATGCCAACAATTCGGCGCGAGTTATACGAATGCTCCGACCACCACAGATTCAGATCTGTCCGGTAGTGCTGTAAAATCCATTCTTTGGTGAAACGATTGCGGCAGGCGATAACAACCAATGGCCCATCAGATGATTGCTCAACGCCGCGCACTTCCGTTCCGGAAAGCCAGCTTTTGCATGTGGCTTTGCCATATTTGGAAGCAAAGCAAGCCAGCACATGATCCCAGCCAGTTTGTAATTTTGGATCTTTGCAAGCTGGTGGTGGCGTTGGATGTTTGCCGCCTGAAAACCCGCCCTCTAAAATTTTTGCCACATGATCGGAAGATGCGATTGCCCATGTCAGATCAATCGTCCAGTCTTTGCCGTCTAATTTTCCAAGACAAAAATCAGAGCTGCCGATAATTTCGCAGTAGTACCGCCATGCACGGATATCTTCTGCAAAATCCTCTAACCATCTGCATGTCAGGAGTTCTCTGCGCTTTGGTGTTAGTATGGCCTTCTGGCCATGTGATAATTTGCTCTGAACTTCTTCGTTCCAAATGTCTAGCATCTGCTCTAAAATATCTTTTCCACCGATCTGCTTCACACCGAGTGTGTGTTTTTCCTTCTCAGACTCTTCCTTTTCTTCTCTCTCTGTTTTTTTCTTTTTTGCTTCTGTTTTTGAATCTGCTTTTGCCTCTGAGTCTGAATCTGTTCTGTAGTCTGTATCTGTATCTGTGGTTTTTTTGCTGTTTTTTCGTTGCGAAGTGCTGCGCGATGTTGCACGCCGTTGCGTAATGTTGCCTTGCGTTGCATCGTCTTTTTTAGTAGCGCGAGACTTGCGGGAACGCTCGGTAGAGCTGGTATGCTGGCGTTTATCCCATGCGGTTAAATGGTCGTTTTCATCGAGCATTTTCTTGTCATGGAATGATTTTAAGATCGCCACCACAACATCCATCTCCAGCCCCTGGACGACAGCAATTTCTTCTGCATCCACTTCAATCACACCGCGCGGGTCGTGCTGGGAGGCGGCATCGAGTATACATACCCACACCGCCACCACCACTGCCATGGGCTGACCGGTACGCTTAGCAATTACTTGTAATTTGGGATCATACGGCATGCCGTGATAAGCCCTGTACCATTCCATCGACATCTAATACCTCAATCATCAAGAAGACTTTGCTGGCTGTCGTCGACCTCCTTGGTCGCACGATCCTGATCTTGTGCTTTGAGAGAAAGCGCAAGGTCGATACATCCCTTGGTCAGCTTGGCCCGATCAAGTTCTGCAGCGGCTTGTTTCTTAAGTTGAAGCAGGCTTTCCAAATCCATCTGCCGCATGGTTTCGATAGTCAAATGGCAGATTTCATCAAAAGTTGAGATTGGTTTATCGTTATTGTGATCAGTCATGTTTACCTCCGTTGTTCGAACTGTTCGAACGTAAGGCTGCATGATTTTTTGATACTCTACGTGGACCTTGGTGAGGGCTAAAGGGTGACCTTGGGTG
>CAYGPX010000195.1:0-3405 GCA_964351935.1 uncultured Rickettsiales bacterium
CATGAACTTGAGGGTGGATATCAGGTTGAACTTGACGAAAAAACAAGTCTTACCGTCGCTCTGGATGATATGACTGCAAAATCTTTTGCAGGTAAAACCCCTAAAGAAAAAGCTAAAGCTATTCAAACTGCGGTTGAAGTTGCTATTACAGAAATGGGCGAAGAAGCTGCTAAATTCGCTGATAAAGCAGAAGAAATCGGGGCACTTCTCTTTGCCTCGCAAGATTTAGAACTAGGGGAAATAAGAGATGATTTTGCTGATGAAGCCACATATTTAAAAGCATACAATGATGCCCTAAAATCAGGTAACGAACCCGCTAAATCTTCTCTAGTGGAGCCTAATGGCAAAGAAGCAGAAGGCAGTTCTTCGCAAAAACCTACCGCTGTACATGTTACGAAAATCAAAAAAATAAAGCCAAGTAGCTATGGTAAATTGTTAAATGGCTGGGATGGAGCCTATGAAGTAACACTTTCTAATGGGCAAACACTTATTGCACAAAAGCGAGACGATTTTATAAAAGATGAAAATATAAGAGTTGCGCTTAACAGTTCAAAGTCAAAAGGTGTGATGGTGCCGTTTTCTCAGCTATCACCAAACCTTCAGCTCGAAATTCAAGCCGCCATGGGCGTTGCAGCAAGTCGATTGAAGGCTAATAGGGCTTCTAAAAACACTATGGAGTTTGGTGAAGGGCATGAAGAAAACCAAAAACTTTTAGATGATGACAAAGCGACGCTTGTGAAAACACAAAAAGTTGGAAAGCTGGTTGCTTCGCAGCCCGAAGTGCCTAATTTCGATTTGCTGATGGCAGCGGTATATAAAAGGGTTGATTTAGATAAAGTACACGCAAAAACCCCTGAGGGTCTCAAAACAGCAGTGATTGATGCTCTTGCAGAAGGTTTGAAAGAACAAGGCCTGTCTGAGTCTGATGCTGAAGAAGCGGCACAAGAGATGTTTATGCCATTCATGCGCTATTCTTACCATCTTGGTACAATGGCGTTTAAAGAAAATGGCTTTGCTCATAGATATATTAAGAAAGAAAAACAGCTTGCAGGTAGCAATAAATCAGAAATTGTATCAGCGGCGATCAAAAAAGACGAGTGGTATGATCAGAATTCACTTAACTCGCTTTTGGAAAGAGCAGGTATTACAACGCCTTATGGTGGCGGTGTCTTTCAACTTGATAAAGTAGGAAAACTTTCTTTTAATGGAAAGGATGCTACAGTCGGGAAGGATAAAGCTAAAGCAGCGCTTGATAGGGGTGAAGTTGTTTGCTTGCCAATCAACAACGGAAACCATTGGAAAGGCATATACGCAAGAAGGAATGGTCAAGGAAAGATAGAAGTTGTTTTTTATGATTCGTTTGGGGGTACACCAAAACTAGATAAGCAAACTATTGCAGATTTGTTGGGTGTTGAATCTAAAAAAATTAGCAAAATTGTTTGTTCTTCAAAAGAACATCAGAAAGATGGAAAAAGTTGTGGCCCCTATTTTGTAGAAGCTGGGGTGTTGCTTAAGGCTAATTGGCCATCTACGTTTGATCAAGCAAACGTAAATGCAGTGCTAGAGTCTCTTAGTAAATTAGAAGCGAATATCTTGCCAATTAAACAAGCAATGCAGGCAATGGGTAGCATTGCAAAAGATGCAGACTTAGAACCAGTTCAAAAAGGTGCTAAATTTGGTTCTAGGAGCCAAGCTAGTAAAGAACAAACTCGCAAGTTTTCTCCTTATGTGCCCAAAGCAGGCACGTCACCGGATGAATTTCTAAATGAAGCAATCAAGCATGTGTTGGTTCAAGTAGTTGGTCCGAGCTACGCACCTTTGTTCGACTTCGCCAAAGCTTATACAGCTGCAATTGAAAAAGCGGGTTTGTTAACTGATCATGGTGATATTGATGAAGATAAACTGGGAGATGTACAAAAAAAACTTGGAGCTATCATTCTTGACCCAAAAATGGCAACGCTTCTTGCTAAAATGATGGGCGCTGAAACACCGGCAGAGCGTCAATCAGCGCAAAACCAATTATACGTTGAGATATTAAAAACTGAAACAAGCGATGAGGCTCGAGCAGTAGCTGATAGTGTTATTAAGCTTGCGTCTAGCTTAAGAGATCAGGCGTTCTCGATGGAGCGTGCTGAACTAGCTGCTGCCATTAAAGCTAGAGATGGGCACATGAAACAATTACGCGCCGAGCTTGGGCCATCAGAACATACAAAAGAATTATGGAGGCAATATGACCAAGCGCGTTCAGAATATGTTGGGAAACGTAACGACTTAACGGCCGCCAGAAAAACGCTAGATGGAGAAAGAAAAACCCTGCGTGGTGAGTTGGATGGTTTACGTGCTAAAATAGCTAGTGCTCGTGAAGAAGATTATGCTGAAAGAGAGCGCTTGCAAACCAGAAGAGAAGAGCTTGAAGTAAAAGTTCAAGAAAACACAGATAAGAAGAGAGATCTTAATCGCAGAGCAGAAGCGATGGATCGAAAATATTGGATAGCTGGTGGCGTCACTGCGGTTCTTTCAGTCATAGGTGTGGCAATTGCCTGTGCTGTTGCCTCTTTCCCACCTGCACTTATTGCCATTGGGCTTGTTGGCGTGGTTATCGGGCCTTCGCTTTATGGGTTCATAAGGCACGGCCTTGGCTATGGACAATATGAGCGTGAAGATCTGCAAACAGAAAGAAATAACCTAGCAAATCGTGAAAAGTTTATTGAAAAACAACTAACGTCTTTAATGGAAGATGAATTGGCATTGTTGAGCGGAGATTCAAAAGAAGCAATTGCAAAGAAAAATGTTGCAGAAGCAGAAAAAGATGCAAAGTGGCGTGAAGAAAATGAGTTTACTCCTGAGTTAACCCGCATTAACGAACAACTACAAGAGCTTAATGAGCGCTTTGGGCTAAATGCTGATCAAACGGTAAAGGCTGGTGGTGTAATGGAGGGCACAAAGAGTGCGCTTGATGATGCTCGCAAAAGAGATGGTGCGAAAGATACAAAAGCGCTTAATGCTGAAATGGACGAGAGTTCAATGAAGAGTAGAGAAATGAAAGATGCGGCTCGTAAGTTACAACTTCATATGGTTGATTCGGCAACGGATCAGAAACCATTCGATATTCAATCGCTATTTGGTGGTCCTGGTGGTGGCAGGGGTAAGTAGCTTGAATCAGCTGCAGAGATGGATAAAGCAGCTTTTGCAAGAATATCTTAAGAATATCTTATTGAGCTTTAAATAGTTTTACATATCTACATTAACCTTTCTTTAACCATTTATTGATATACTAAAAACACTGGGTGATTTAAACATCGCTTGGTGTTTTTAAGTTTTAAGTGTTTTTTAAAAGCCACGAGTGGCAAAACACAAGAAAACGTAAGGATAAGTGGAGTAGGAAGATGCCTGATGAAGTAGGAA
>CAYGPX010000196.1:0-3389 GCA_964351935.1 uncultured Rickettsiales bacterium
TCCTTCCCAGTGGCCTGAAGCTTTAAGGGCGCGTGCCACTTCAGGCGGCATGTATGTTTCATCGTGTTTTGCTAATAGTTCATCGGCAATAAACACGCCATTTTCGTTCAGTTTTCCGCGTGCAACCATGCCTTGCCCTTCACGAAACAGTGCAGGCGCAATGCCATGATAGCGCACGGTGAGGGTGGTTGGGCCATCGGTGATATCGAACAGGAGAATAGATTTATTTTCTTCATAGCGGATGGAGCCTTCCACCACCAAGCCGCCCACGCGCACTAGTTTGTCTTGATTTTCTTGTGCAGCAAGTTCAGACGGCGCATAGAAAAACACGAGATTGCTACGAAATTTCTGCAAAATGAGTGCAGCGATAATGCCGCCCACACACAGGCTGATTAAAATAATGCTAAGACGTTTATGCTTTGCTTTCATTGTTGCCATCGTTTGAAGATTGCACTAAGGCATTATAACGCTTTCTTGTGCGCAGATATTGCCACACAGTGACCAATAAAACACTACTTAAAATGACAGCAGCAGCGCCATAGGATGCGGTAACGAAAAACAGATAGTCTTGCATATTGTCTAATCCTTTTTGCGAAGCTATAGTGTAAGCAATGGTGCTAACATATTTTTGTCTGGTAGCGTTTGCACTATAAAGACAAAAAGCTGGTGACTCAAGGAAGGAATATGCGCGCAATTGTGGTAAGAAATACAGGTGGGCCTGAGGTGTTGCGCGTTGAAAACATCGCCGAGCCAAAAGCACCCGGCCCCGGACAAGTGCTTATTAAGCAAAATGCCATCGGTGTTAATTTTATGGATACCTATTATCGCAGCGGTTTTTATAAATCGCCGCGCATGCCCTTTATCCCCGGTATTGAGGCAGCAGGCGTGGTTGAAGCCGTGGGTGAAGGCGTAAAAATGATTGAACCCGGCCAGCGTGTGGCTTATGCCACCGCGCTTTCAGGTGCCTATGCTGAAAAGCGGCTGGTACGGCAAGAAATTTTAACCGGCATTCCCGATGATGTGAAGGATGAAACCGCAGTAGCCATTCTGGCCAAGGGGTTGACAGCGCATTACCTTATTTTTAGAACCTTCCGCATTAAGCGTGGTGATGTTATTTTAGTCCATGCCGCAGCAGGTGGTGTGGGGCAAATTCTTTGCCAGTGGGCAAAACAGCGTGGTGCTGTGGTTATAGGTACGGTCAGCACGCCTGAAAAAGCTGAAATAGCGCGCAAGAATGGCTGTGAATATCCCATCATCTATACCCAGCAAGATTTTGTCGCTGAAGTGAAAAAAATCACCGGTGGTGAAGGTGCTGCGGTGGTGTATGATTCGGTAGGCAAAGATACGTTCCGTAAATCAATCGATGCATTACGCCCATTGGGCTTGATGGTAAGCTTTGGGCAATCTTCAGGGCCGGTTGCGCCGGTGCATCTTTCTGAATTGGCGGCGAAGGGCTTGTTTCTCACACGTCCGGGGTTGCATCTTTATAAAAGTAATCGTATGGAGCTGTTGCTTTCGGCGGCTGAAATATATGCCAGTATGAAAAAAGGCATCATCCGCCCTGTGCTTGGCCAACGCTATAAGTTGGAAGATGCTGCCAAAGCCCATGCTGATCTTGAAGCACGCAAAACGCAAGGTTCAAGCGTGTTGATGGTTTAGCTCATTATAAGCCGCTTACCCATGTGTTTCTGGCTCTGTTGACTGAATCGAGTATGTTATTTAGGTGTGTTTTACTGTTGCCCTCAGGAATTTCATCCAACTCCCTGCAAAAATTTTTTTTGAAATCTACTTCAGTTATAGTGTTGTCTTCACCATTGACCAAATGTTTAAAAAGAAAGGTTTTTAAATAGTCCTTGAGCTCGATTTCTCCTGCTATTTCGTTTATGTATTCTTCTCCAAAATGGTCTTCGTATATCAAATGAGCAACACAAGCGCGAATATGTCTAACGTCGATTGAGGGGCCGGAAAAAGGTGTGTCTGTTGCAATCTGATTAATTGTTACCCCTATTTTTTCTATGCAGTTACTAATGGTTTGAACTGCTCTTTCTTGATGTTCCCAACGTGCATTAGCCGTTCTCATTAATTCAAAGAAAGCCCGTTTTGTATCCATTTGATGAGATGAAGGGTGAGTTGTAATAGGTTGTGCACCAAATCTTAATAATACTTGAGCAACATCAATCGGGTCAACAGAGTGATAATCTGAAGATAACATTTCTAGTAGATTGTAACCTGACCGCATCGCATAGTCCATGTCTGCACCATGTTCAAGTAGTTTCTTTGCCAAAATGTTCTGTTCGCTTGCTTTATCGGTATCGCTCACTTCTTTGTTTAAGCTAGCTAATAAAACACTACCAAGCCATTTTGGAGATTTTGAAAATTCTTTCTCATCCAAAAATATTGTTGTTTTTTTCGTCCATTTATTATTTTTAAGCACTTTGTATTTGCGGTAAAATCTGTTTGTACGTTCATCGTATTTTATGCTGCTTATTTTATGCCATTCTTTGTCCTGATACCAAACGAGGCTTTGTGGATAGGAGAGGTATGGTTCATAGATTGGGTCTTGCTGATTAGCTTCGAGCGCAGTAGTCATAAGCTCATTTAAATAGTCAGCATTCATAGGTGTTGGATGTTTTGATCCAACCACGCAAAAAATACGCTTAGCACCAATATCACCTGGATTATAATCTTTAGCCAGTGCGCCAGCATAGCAGGTTTTTAGAAAAACTACCCCATCATCTTTAACGGATGTAAGAGCTTTATCTATATATTCAGCAGTTAGTACAGTTTCGTCACTTTTGTTCCCAATCTCATGCTGAGAGCGGCTAACTTTTCTTTGGCTTACACGGGTTCTGGCTCTATATGCACCGTGCACGTCAAGAACGATTCCATCAGGTTTTTCTGCAGGTTCGAGCGATTCGGTAGCGTAGGCATTATAACCGGTTTTGCTTCTAAAGAAATCTAAAATCCTTCTTTGTGAAGCTATGATTGTTGAATATATTGCTATTCTTTTGTTAGGCACAGTGTTCCCCTACTTTCCCATTATGTACGTTCTCCTAATCTAAATTATACAAGGTGAAGGTTACAAAGAGATTACAAACAGAAAGAAAGGTATAAGATAGAAACTGTTGAGAATTAAACCTCAACACTCACAACGCTTTGCGCGGCAATGCCTTCGCCGCGGCCGGTGAAGCCAAGTTTTTCGGTGGTGGTGGCTTTCACGCTGATGCGCGAAATATCAACACCGCTAATTTCAGCTAAGCGTTCACGCATGGCGTGCTTGTGGGCTGAAAGCTTGGGTGATTCGCAAATAATGGTGACATCCATATTGATAATACGGCCTTCCTTGGCATCAAGCAGCGAGACGGCATGCTTTAAGAATGCGGCAGAAT
>CAYGPX010000197.1:0-3325 GCA_964351935.1 uncultured Rickettsiales bacterium
GTGTCTAGGTCGTGATAGCGTGCTTTAAGCGGTAGGCGCTCGATAATTAAAATAAGTATACCACCCACAATCAGCATGATTGAAACCACCAAAGGCGAAAATAATACGGCTTTAATATAGCTGTGCAGTAGCACCCCAAGCACCATCGATGGAATAAAGCCAAGCAGAAGCAGATAAACAAAGCGTCGTGCAGAGGCATCAGTGAATATGCCAAGTGCGGTTTGCGTTAGTTTAGTGCGATAGAGCCAGCAAATTGCCAGAATCGCGCCCAGCTGGATGACAATCTCAAAAACTTTTCCGGGTGGTCCTTCAAAGTTAAGTAAATCTACCAATAAGATAAGGTGCCCTGTTGAAGATACCGGTAAGAACTCAGTCAAGCCTTCAACAATGCCAAGCAGTATAGCGGTGAGTAGCGTGTATATATCCATGCCTAGAAGCCATAGAAGATTCTTGCTCTAAGGTAAAGTGACTTTATCGATTTTGTGAAGGAAACGCACATTGGGAAATTTAAAACGGTTGATTATGAGTATCTTAGGAATAAAATTTATGATAAAGTGGCTTTCCACTGAAAGCAGAAGAAGAGGCATATTAAACAGCGTGGACAGGTTTGTTTAAACAAAAGCCAGGAGGGCATCATGGCGGTATGTCTAATTATTGATGATGAAGTGCTTCACCGTGAAATAGATTTATACGCGTTAAATCAAATTGGAATTGAAACGCAAGAGGCCTCAGGCGGGAGAGATGCACTTATAATGTGCAATGATCAGATGCCAGATATTATCTTACTCGATTTGGTAATGCCTGAAATGAACGGAATTGAATTTCTGACGCAGCTGCGCACGATGGAAGGTGGCACAAAACCTTTTGTGCTGGTTTGTTCTGCTAATGGTATCGGTAACATTGAAGAAAAAGTGCTTGCTGCCGGAGCAGATAGCTTTCTTCTCAAGCCTTTTTCAAGCGTAATGCTGAAAGAAAAACTTGGTGAAGCGGGCATGCTTGTTGCACGTGCAAGTATGCTGTAGGACAATACTTTTGAAAGCGACCCGGGGAGATCAGTAATTGACTAACAAAATATTGATAAATAGCCAAATGCCAAGAAGGTGAGAATAAGATTGCCCCCAATTGTGCCCCCAAATTTATTTGTAAGCAGTAAACTTTAGGCTTAGCATCATCGCTTTCTTAGAAAAATATCGCTAAAATTTGAGCTATTTTCAAGCCATGATTTTGTATCGTTGTATATCCAGCCAACTAATTTCAAGCAATACTGCATAGATTTCTTCAAGATTATGGTTGTATACAGGCTCGTGATGAGCGATTCGGTTTCTTAAGTCTTTTATGATAGATAACTTTCTTGCCGCATACGCTACGTATAAAAGGCTTATCGGCATTTACGTTCTAACATGCTGGTCAAGATGAATAGTTCCCATAAATTAAAGAAAAGTTAATATTTTTCGTATATATTCATCTATAACTTATAAAATATTAAGAAACACTACAAAGGAAGTATAGTGCCTAAATCCTATATGTTTAAAGTAACATATGAGCCAGTGACTGTTGGTAGTGTAGAAGATCTACCGCCACGCGAGAATGGAGACGCTGCGACAAAAGATAGTTTTCAATTTCCTGAAGGAACCGTTTTTTATCGTAGGGTTGTAGAGAAGCTCGATAGTAGTACGCCTTTAAGTGATGAAGAATTACAAGACGCCGCTGAAGGTGATCCTCCTGTTTTTTATTATACAGATTCAGAAGCGCCAGATGAAAACCCTATTACAGAAAGATTTGAAGAAACGCCAGCTTCTGCAGAAGTAGCGCACCGACGGCTGGAAATTGGTTCTAGATAACGATAAGCTGCTTGAAAAGCATGCTGATATGGAAGAAGCGATTAGTAACTTCAAGCCAGCTAATCATGCTGAGGCATTCTTGCAGTTGGAATTTCTCTATAATCTTTGGTGGGATAGTGTTGAAAAGCCTATTTGTGGTAGGGATTATGTATGGCTGAACACATTCTCAAACATACTGCATTTTCTAAAGCAGCACCGCAGTAACTAATGAAATGAACGCCATCCCCAGCCAGCGTTAATGGATTCGCGCCGTGGATGGCTTAATAGCTTCTTAGAGAATGGTTACCTACTATTCGTAATCCGATCAAGATAATCACTCCAATCCTGCATCATCTGTGTACGTTGTTGCAGATATTTGGCACGGTCATAGGCTTCACCGAGCGAGTTACGTTTGGCGTGAGCAAGCTGTGCATCTACCACATCAAAGGAATAATGGAGCTTTTCTAAGATGGTGGTCATGGCAAGGCTGCGGAAACCATGCCCAGTCATGCGACCACGATAGCCCATACGCTCCAAACCTTTGAGTATCGCGTTATCACTCATATGGTTCCTTGGACGTGTAGGGCTTGCCAACACCCATTCATAATGTCCGTTGAATTCTTTTAGTTCTTCAAGCATTTCCAGCACCTGCCTTGATAGCGGCACTATATGAGCTTTCTTCATTTTCATCCGACTGGCAGGAATAACCCATCTGGCTTCATCTAAATTGAATTCTTCCCATTTGGCATGAATCAATTCACTGGTTCTTACGAAAGTGTGCAACATCATCTTAATCGCCAGCCGTGTTGTCGGAAACATTCTGGCATTGTTGCTGGCAATATCCGCTAACAGCGTTGGTATTTCATCCGGCTCAATGGAAGCAAGGTGCTGCGTCTTCCTTGGTTTAAGCGCACCTTTTAAATCAGCTGTCACATCGCGGCTTAGTAGCTCCAATGGAATCGCATAGCGGAATATCTGACTGCAATACTGCCTGACGCGGTAGGTGAGGTCATGCGCCCCACGCTTTTCTATTGCCTGTAGCATTTGAAGCATCATGGCAGGTGTAACATCTTTGATAGGATATTGGCCAATGACCGGAAAGACATTTATTTCAAGCCTGTTAATGATGTTATGTGCGTATTTCTCTGTCCATGCACTTTTTCTTTTTTCATGCCATTGGCGAGCTATTGCTTCAAAGGTATTTTGAGCATCCTGAATTTTTTCGATCTTCTTATGCTTACGGGCAAATGATGGGTCTACTCCTTCAGCAACCTGCTTTCTCGCCACTTCACGCTTATCTCTGGCCTCTTTTAGCGACACTTCTGGATATACACCAAAAGAAATACGCTTTTCTTTGCCATCGATACGGTATTTTAAACGCCAATATTTACTGCCATTTGGCATTACTTCCTAATACATCGCGAATCCATGGGCTAATATGTAGGATTTCGCTTTTGGTTTAGCATGTTTGCAAGCATTATCTGAGAGCTTCATCTTGGGGGCAT
>CAYGPX010000198.1:0-3301 GCA_964351935.1 uncultured Rickettsiales bacterium
CTGTGGTATTGATAAAGAAACTTTGGGCAAGATTTTTGAACCGTTCTTTTCCACCAAAGAAGTGGGATCAGGCACAGGGCTTGGCCTTTCTACCGTTTATGGAATCATCAAGCAAACCGATGGCTATATCTATGTTAAAAGCGAAAAAGGCAAGGGCAGCTGCTTTAGTATTTTTCTTAAACGCCACTATGAAGACGTAGATAAAAAACGTGATAAAAAGAGCCTCCAGTCTGAAATTAATGTTCTTTCAGAAGATTTGACCGGTAAAGGCACCATCTTACTGGTAGAGGACGAAGCACCAGTGCGTGCATTCAGCGCCAGCGCCCTTATGAACAAAGGCTACACCGTACTTGAGGCTGAATCTGGCCAGCAAGCACTCGAAATTGTGAAAGAAAAAGGCGATCAGATTGAATTAATTATCAGTGATGTTATCATGCCTGGCATTAATGGTACCACCATGGTGGAAGAGATTCACAAAACCTACCCTAACATTCCGGTGATATTTATTTCAGGCTATGCAGAAGATGTGTTTGACGAAAACTATACCAACAGCAAAGAATTTAACTTCTTGCCCAAGCCTTACACGCTAAAACAATTGGCGTTGAAGGTAAAAAACGTGTTAAGCGGCAAGAAAGACGCTAGTTAAGACACGCTTCCAACACATCCACTTGCTGCTGCATCGACAAAAGATAGAGTTGCTCTCCAACAGGCAAACTCGTCCCCAAGGGATCAAGTGTTCCTATTTTCAAATCATGAACTGCTGCTAGTTGCTCAACTTTAGCTGCATTAAACTGAGGTTCAATGAAAGCGCAGCCCACTTGCTCCTGTGTAATAGCTTCGTTTAATTGACGTAAATGCTTAATCGATGCTGGCAATTCGGGCGCAAGCGTAACCACTCCGGCCTGATGTAAGCCAAAATGTTTTTCCAAATATTGATACGCATCATGAAATACCACAAATGGTTTTTCTTTAACTGGCAGCAGCTGAGCCTTCCAAATAACATTACGTGCCGTGATGTCAGCAACCAGCTTTAAACTATTCTGCTCAAACACTGCTTTATGTTGCGGATATTTTTCAGAGAGCACTTGCTCAATTTTCTTCACCATCAAAATAGCATTATCGGGCGAGAGCCACACATGATAATCAAGCGCTTGCGCTATTAAGGGTTTATCATGTTCTTCCGGGCTTGCATCTAAGTGTTCATACATGTGATCATGGTGATGTGCTTCATGCTCTCTCAGTGGCAACAATATCAGCCCTGATGTTTGGCTAAGTGCTTCGGCTTGCAGTGCTGGCGATTGGCGAATCACCGATGCTAAAAAAAGCTCAAAATGCTCATCAATAAAAAATAAAAGTGTAGCATCATGTAGCATTTGACGTTGCGAAGGGCGTAAAAATACCCCGTGAACAGAAATGTTACTTTCTAACAGTAAGTCTGGTTTTCCTATATTTTTCATTACAGATGAAACAAGGGAATGAATGGGCGCGATGGTGACCACCACCTCACCTTCAGCAATCATATCTTGTGCCCTTGCGTGCGGCAAAAGCATAAAGAGACAACAAAGAATTAGGCTAATTTGTTTTTTCATTCCCTCTACTTACTCTTTTTTATAGGCTTTTGGCAACCACTTGCGTTCATTCAGGAGGCGTAGTACACTAAACAGACATAATGGCTACCTCATGTAGGAGGAAACAACATGGCACTAAAGAAAGTACTCGTCGTTGGTCTTGGAAAAGTGGGCTCGCTTGTTGCGGTGCTACTGAAAGAAAGTAAGTTTAAGGTTACTGGCTACGATCAACAAGCGCCAGATGAACTGCCCTATCCTGTCATTCGTGGCGATGTGAAAGACATGGAAACACTCCGCAGTGCCTTTGCAGCACATGATGCTGTCATTTCGTGCCTGCCTTATCACTTAAATAAAAATTTGGCACAAGCCGCACACGATGCAGGCATCCACTATTTTGATCTCACCGAAGATGTTTCCACCACTGAATTTATCCGCAAGCTTTCCAAAACCAGCCGCGGGTTGATGGCACCACAATGTGGATTAGCACCCGGTTTTATTGGCATCGTTGGTGCCGATTTAGCAACCCGTTTTGATATTTTACGCTCCATTGAGCTACGCGTTGGCGCACTTCCACAGCATCCAAAAGGCGACTTAGGCTATGCGTTTAACTGGTCACCTGAAGGGGTGGTGAACGAATATCTAAACAACTGCGATGTCATTCGTGATGGTAAAATTCAGAGTGTGCCCGCCATGCAGGATTTAGAAACTATCCTCATCAGCGGCAACAAGCTGGAAGCCTTTTCAACATCAGGCGGGTTGGGCACCATGTGTGAAACCTTTGAGGGACGCGTCGAAGAGCTTAACTACAAAACCATGCGCTATCCCGGCCATATGCGGCTGATGCGCTTTTTCTTCCACGAGCTTCAAATGAAAAAACGTCGTAAAAAAGCAGGCGATATTTTGGTCAATAGCAAGCCTCCGGTGATGGAAGATGTGGTCTATGTGCATGCCGCCGTTGAAGGCGAAAAAAAGCGTCCACGTGTTTACGTTGAAGGCACTTACCGCGAAGAATTTGTACGCGCTTACTACCCCCTAAAAATTGGGGATCGTATGTGGCGTGCTATTTCATGGACAACCGCCGCTTCTGTGGTTGCTGTGGTTGAAATGGTGGCAAAAAAGCAACTGCCGCAAGAAGGTTTTTTAAAGCAGGAAGATATTCGGCTCGAGCAGTTTTTCAAAACCCATACCGGCAAACTATACGTAAAGTAACTATGCCAAAGGCAGGCTATCCAAAGCGCGGTGCTTCCTATTTTAAATGTACCCGCTTTAGATATAAAATCAACTAACATTGGCACTAGCACTCATTAAAAGGAGATAACCCATGCACCTTACCATTAGCGGCTTATTGAGTGATTTAGATGTCACATTATCTGCATTTAAAGGAGATGATATTCATGTTATTTCCCCCATCGATGGCAAGCCACTGGCACACCTTGCGGCTGAAAAAATTGACGATATAGAAACCAAAATTGATGCATCGCTAGCGGCTTTTTATGCATGGCGCGATATCCCCGCTCCCAAACGCGGCGAATTAGTAAGGCTTTTAGGTGATGAGCTCCGAAAAGCCAAAGAAACACTGGCCGAACTTGTGAGCATTGAATGCGGAAAAATTATTGAAGAAGGCCGCGGCGAGGTTCAGGAAATGATTGATATTTGCGATTTTGCAGTAGGGCTCTCACGCACTATTGGCGGCTGCACCCTACCCTCTGAGCGCCCACAGCATAGTATGGAAG
>CAYGPX010000199.1:0-3259 GCA_964351935.1 uncultured Rickettsiales bacterium
ATGTTTATATGATACAGTTGCTTTCCCTTCTAACAAAGCTAGCAATTCTGTAGCATGCTCTCGCGCTTTACCTCTGGCTTTAGCATCCAACCACCTGCCGATAAGCAGAAAGAATAGTAGCATCACCGCCGAATCAAAATAGGCATGCTCACCACTTTGCATTGTTTCAAAAATACTCATACAAGCTGCCAATATCAGCGCCAGCGAAATCGGTACATCCATATTGGCATGCCCTGCTTTTAATGCGCTTAATGCCGATGTAAAAAAAGGTCTGCCTGAATAAGCAATGGTAGGAAGCGCAATAAGTGCCGACAACCAATGTAGCAAATCACGCGTAGCAACGCCCATTACTTCATGCTCACTGCTCCACAGTGCGACGGAAATAAGCATGATATTTCCCATGGCAAAACCTGCGATCGCCATCGCTTTTTGCAGCATTACCACTTCTGAATGCTCTTTTTTAGCAATAGCACGCATGGGTGAAACTTTAAAACCAAGCTTTTCAACAATGGCAATCAGCGCGTCTGCTTTTGCTTCATTGCCTTGCCATTTCAAGCTAAGCCGTGAAGTAGACATATTTACCCGCGCATCCGTTACCGCATCTTCTTTCTTTAAATTCGATTCAATCGACCAGATACATTTGGCACATTTGATACCCTCCACATTAAGGAGCAGCTGATAGCCATCAGCTTCGCGTTTGATAAAAGGAGCAAAGGCTGAATTTGTCGTTGCGGAATTGATGGGGGTAAGAGTGTCTGCCACAAGTGACCTATTTTATGATAAGGCGTTTCTTTATCTGGTATGATTCCGCGTCCACGATAGCGTGAATCTTCACTTCCCACTGCCCTTTAAGAGGGAACGTCATTGCTTTTTCATAGATGCCAAAGCTTGCTTCATTAAGCACTACACGTAAATGCTCTTTTGTGCCAATCGGACGCTCTAATATCGCTACGACATTTGCACCAATAATAGCCTTACCGGCTTTATCTTTTAACGTGAATTGTAGCTTATCATTCTCATAAACAACATCACCGTGCCAGCCAAGCGCTGCTTGTTCGTCGGCTTTAGTAATCACTTCATTATAAGCTAGCCCTTTTTCATAAGGGTTGATAGTGACAACATCATGATTTGATTTTATAGCAGCATAAACAAAGAAGCCATTCACAATAAACACCACTGCAAATGCCATGACGAAATACCATGGTATCAGACGATCTCGCAGTGAAGGCTTTAGTTTATTTACGACTGACAAAGACACTTTCTACCTCCACTTTTTCACCTGACTGTATTTCTGTTAGGGTAAAGCTAATATCCTGTCTGGCCTCATGTAGAGCATTTGCTTTTATAAATAATCTGAAATGCCCGACTGAATCCGCAAATACCGGAATCTCTTTTCCACTCAGAATATGCGTACTTTTTAACACCATATTCTCACCTTCCAAACCTTCAACATTTAGTGAATAGAGTCGATCTTCTTGTGTTTTATTAAGTATTTTAATATCATAACCATTACGAATAGAGCCGTCAGAGAGCTTCACAAACAGCGGGTTTCGATCATGCAGCACATGCAGTTCAAGCGACGAGCGTGTCATCAGGCTATAGAGCATTATTCCGCCGATGAGTAACATAAGCGCCAGATAGTAAAATGTGCGAGGGCGCAAAATATGCTCCTTCACCGTTTGTACTTTCTGCCCTAAATCTCTGGCTTCTTGGTTGGTAGTAGTATCGTATCGAATCAACCCTTTGGGCAGATCTAATTTTTCCATTACGCTATTGCAACCATCAATACAAAGCCCACAAGCGATGCATTCATATTGCAGACCGTCCCGAATATCGATGCCCACAGGACACACCTGCACACAGAGTGAGCAATCGATACAATCACCATAGCCCTTATCTTCTTTATCTTTATATTTTCCGCGTGGTTCACCTCGTTGTTCATCGTAGCTGATGATAAGTGTATCACGGTCAAACATCGCTGACTGAAACCGTGCATATGGGCACATATATTTACAAACCTGCTGGCGCGCAAAACCCGCCATAATATAGGTTGTCAGCGTCAGCGCAATCACCCAACCAAGCACCGACCAAGGGACATCAAAATGCCTGATTTGTTCTAAAAGAGTAAACGCATCATTAAAATAAAACACCCATGCGCCACCGGTACATAAACCAATTAGTAACCAAATGACATGTGTTACAGCTTTTTTATAAATTTTTTCAAACGAAAGCGGAGCTTCATCAAGCTTTTTTCGAGCATTGCGGTCTCCCTGCACAATCCGCTCCACCCACACGAATAAATCCGTCCAGACGGTTTGAAAACAGAAATAACCACACCACACACGCCCTGCTATAGAGGTAACGAAAAAGAGTATAATCGCCGCTAAAATAAGCAACCCAGTAAGGTAATAGACTTCCTGTGGCCAAATTTCGATAAAGAAGAAATAGCCACGCCGATTTACCATATCAATCAGAATGGCTTGATCGGGCGCATTTGGCCCTCTGTCCCAACGCATGAAAGGTGCTAGATAATAAATACCCAGCGTTACCACCATTACCCACCATTTGATAATACGGTAACGCCCCCACGTACGTTTAGGATAAATTTTGGGCTCTTTTTTGAAATACTCAATTTTCTCAGTTGTGTTAGGCATAGGATATTACCTCACTCGCCGCCACCCAGCTCATGCACATAGATACTTAATTGACGAATCGTCGCATCATCTAAGCGATCAATCCAGGCAGGCATCGCACCATGCTTAGGGTTTTTAACCTGATTACTAATCGCTTCAACTGAGCCATCATCACTTTTCAGCCAAATAGCATCAGCAAGATTAGGTGCACCATATTCCCGATTACCCTTACCGTCATTACCATGACATGACGCACAATTTTTACGATAAATTCTGGCACCTGAAGTAAGCGCAGCCAACTCTTCTTGGCTTAGCGTTTCAGCAGGTACAATACTCTCACCGCTATATAATCCACTCACATATTCAGAAACTGCCGCGATTTGTTTTGCATTTAGCATATCTTTAAAGGAAGGCATCACCGAATCACGCCCATCATCATGCATGCGAATACCATATTTAATAGTCTGATAAATCTCTTCTATTTTACCACCCCAAATCCAATCATCATCATTGAGATTAGGGTAACCTTTTGCACCTGCACCACCCGTGCCGTGACATGTCGCACAATTATCTTTAAAGGCTGCCTGTCCACCAGCAAGCGCAAATGCATAAAGCTCAGGATCGTT
>CAYGPX010000200.1:0-3230 GCA_964351935.1 uncultured Rickettsiales bacterium
GTATCGACTGCACCCGGCACATGCAAGCGGTTTACTACCGCGCGCGCTACTTCCACCTCAGGCGAAATAATCACATCAATGGGCATATGGTCGTGGCGATAAAGCTGTTTCCATCGCGGCTGCAAATAGTTTTGGTGACGCACTCGTGCAATTTTGGTGGGAATGTTAAACAAAGAATGTGCAATTTGGCAGGCCACCATATTCACTTCGTCCGAATAGGTAACGGCAATAATCATATCGGCATCTTCAGCGCCTACTTCTTCTAGCACGGTGGGGTGCGATGCAAAGCCAACATAGGCTTTTACATCGAGCGTATCGCCAATTTTCTGGATACAATCATGATCCTGATCAATCACCGTAACATCATTACCTTCACTGGCAAGCTGCTTGGCGATGGAGGTTCCTACTTGTCCTGCTCCACATACGATGACTCTCATTCGCTCTCACTATCTCCATGTATATTGAGTGATTTTAATTTTCGGTGCAATGCCGAGCGTTCCATCCCCACAAAACTAGCTGTGCGTGAGATATTTCCACTAAAACGCTCAATTTGTGCAATCAGATATTGCCGCTCAAATAGTTCACGTGCACTGCGAAGCGGCAAAGCCATCACATTTGGGTTGGCATTGGGTTGCGTCAGTGCCAAATTATCCGAAAGCAACTCAGGCGGCAATACAGTGGAAGGAATCGGCGCGTCATTATCAGGTGCCATAATAAGCAGCCACTCAATCACATTTCTAAGCTGGCGCACATTACCCGGCCAGCTATACGCTTCCATCGTCACCATGGTTTCTTCTGCAAGTACGCGGCTTCGTGTACCCAAAAGCTGTGCAGAGCGTTTAAGAAAATATTGTGTTAAAGGCGCAATATCCTCACGACGCTCACGCAAGGAAGGCGCAGCAAGCGGCACAACATTTAAACGATAATATAAATCTTCTCTAAATTTTCCGGCTTCAACCAGCTTAGCAATATCTTTATTGCTGGTTGCAATCACGCGCACATCCACTTTGATGATTCGGTTACCGCCAATACGCTCGAACGTACTTTCTTGCAAGAAGCGCAACAGTTTACTCTGTAATGCCAGTGGTAAGTCTGTCACCTCATCAATAAGCAATGTACCACCATGTGCACGCTCAAACACACCAAGTTTACGCTCACCGTCGGCAAAAATGCTAGCATCTTCAACTCCCAGCAATTCTGCTTCAGCTTGGGTTGAATTTGCTAAATTTGCTGCATTCAGCACCACAAAGGGGCCATTAGCACGCTGGGAACGCTGATGAATGGTACGCGCAATCACTTCCTTTCCACTACCAGCAGGGCCGCAAATCAGCACGCGGCTGAGTGTAGGTGCTACGCGCTCAATCGCGTTACGAAGTTGAGTCACAGCTGAAGAAACACCAATTAAATCGGTTTCTGGCAGACCACGCTGCTTTAAATCTTTATTTTCTTTGCGAAGCTTGGCTGCTTCAAGTGCACGTTTCACCACATGCAGCAATTTTGTTTCCTTAAATGGCTTTTCAATATAGTCATACGCGCCAAGTTTAATCGCATTGATAGCGGTTTCAATATTACCATGACCGCTTATCATCACCACCGGCACTTCGGGGTGTTTTTTACGAATCACCTCTAAAATTCCGATACCATCCAGCTGGCTACCTTGTAGCCATATATCCAAAATCACAGCATCAGGAAGTCTCTCTTCAATAGCGGAAAGCGCAGAACGGCTATCTTTTGCCATGCGCGCGGTATAACCCTCATCGCTGAGAACGTCCGACACTAACTCACGAATATCTTGTTCATCATCAATGATTAAAATATCAGCAGACATTGCACCTCTGGTAAAAATTTCTTCATTTGTTTTTATCACGAGTTACCTTAAATAAAAACAATAGTGTTACACACTTACCACACTTAACCAAACTCGTGAAGATTATTTTTGCATTTTGGGCAAGGTAACCACCACGCATGCGCCTTTTTTGGCATTTGAAAATTCAACAGACCCCATATGATCTTCAATAATTTTACGCACAATCGTCAAACCAAGCCCTGTACCTTTGGTTTTTGTTGTGACATAAGGCTCAGTTAAGCGGTCAATTAGCTCTGGTGCAAAGCCAACACCTCCATCTTCAATGCGTAACACATAATGCTCCTGCTCATTTTCTAGTGTGATGCTGATAGTTTTATCCGCGTTTTCAGGCTCGTTATCTTTTTGTTCAAGCGTTGATTCTTCAGCATTCTTCAAAAGATTGGTTAATACTTGCTGTAGCTGACTTGCATCACACTGAATAGGATGTCTGCCTTCAGGGATAGTAGCCTCAAACACCAGCTCAGATTGCCCACACTCGCGTGAAAAGATCGCATCTCTTAGCAATTCACCCAAATCGTTTTGCGCAAAAACAGGCGCTGGCATACGCGCAAACCCAGCAAACTCTTCCACCATCTTGCCAATATCTGCCACATGGCGAGCAATCGTATTTAAGTAGCGTTGATAGGTCTCTTTATCGGATACCTCATCGCTATATTTACGGCGCAAACGCTCGGAAGCTAGCTGGATAGGGGTGAGCGGGTTTTTAATTTCATGGGCAATACGCCGCGCAATATCAGACCACGCTGCAATACGCTGTGCCGATGCCAGCTCTTTACGCTGACGCTCCAGCTGCAAGGTCATACGGTTAAACTCGCGTGTTAGGGTTGCAATTTCATCATCTGCATCGCCTTCATTCACCCGCGCTGATAAATCCCCCTTTTTCACACGTGAAGTAGCGTTTAACAACTCAGTCAGCGGCGCGGCTAAGTTACCGGCAAACACCATCCCGCCCCAAATAACCGCCAGCAGTAGCAGCAGCGACACAATAATAAACACCAATGTAAACTTCACTTGAATATTTGAAAGGTTACTTTGCAGTTGTTTATATTGACTCACCGCACCTTCGGTACGCTCAATATGATTAACAATTGTGGTATCCACATAACGCCCCACCAGCAAATAGGTATCAAAAAAATTATCTAGCTTAATCAGTGCCACCACGCGATCTTCCGTATCAGGCGTGATGGTGATTAACTCCCCTTGGGTAGCACGGGTGATGATATCGTCTGAAATATCCTCCAGCACAAATTCAATCGAAAAACTAACTGGCGAGCGGCCAAGCATGCGCTTCGCCTCTCCCATATCATGAAACACAATTGATTCCGGCAATATTCTAAGACCTGCCAGAATGCTAAAGATCTTA
>CAYGPX010000201.1:0-3226 GCA_964351935.1 uncultured Rickettsiales bacterium
CTTTTGGCTTCACAGCACGCCCAACCAGCCTTGCTTTGACAATCTGCGCCCGCACTTGCGCTCTCACTGCGCGCTCTGAAATACCTTTTTCTGCAAAAAACTGTGGCAAATCCTCTAATCTTAAATCATTTTTTACGGCAACGCTTGTCATAGCATCGTTCATATCACTTTCTTTAATATCGATATTAAGCGCCTTTGCATCCTGCTCAAGCAACGCTTCATCAATCAACAGCTGCACCACTTGCGGCAATAGTTTCGCCCGCACTTCTGAAGTGTCAGGTAAACCAGATGAAATAATAGCCAATTGCAACCGTTCTTTTACTGAAACAGAAGAAATAGCCTCATCATTCACCGTTGCAACAATGCCATATTTTTCTGCGCTAGCCGTATCACTTATGAAAACCACACCTAATTGCAAGAACAATAATGCACCAAACATCGTTACGTATTTCATACTATTTTTAACTCCTAAAAATTCTTAAGCAATAATTGCAACAGAAACGTATCTGCCTGTGGTACATCACGGTTAGTGGTGAAATCTTTTTTCCAGCTTAATATTGCAATTAAGCAATCACCATCATAAGTAAGCTGACTCGAGTTTGCAATCCACTGTCCATTAGCAAGGTCTCGGTGAGTACTCAAGCCTGCCTGCCAATGCTCACTAAGTTTCAATCCCGTGGACGTTGTCATCAACTCACGCGATGCTGTAGTATTATCTCCTGCTGAGAATTCATTATTATCATCGAGTGATAAGTAACTGGCAGAAAAACTCAGTGGCTGCACGTTCATTGAAACATTAACCTCATTCTTAGGTAATGTATTACTGTCCTTATCAATTCTGAAGTGGTAAGCACCAGAAAAGTGATCCTTATAGCGATAGCCCACTTGCCCTACATAATCAGAAAAATGATCATTCAAGCCACTTTTTACTGAAAAATTATCATCGCGTTGCGTCCGATATGACTGACCAAACATTGCATGAATTTCACCCATATCTTCACTATGCAAGCCACCACGCAAACCATAATTGGTACGTGGCCCACCTTCCACTCTGTCATAACCAATAAAATGGTTAGCGCTAAACAAGTTTTCATCAGAAAACTCTACATCCTGACTGTCTTCATTGGCAATTTCGTCTGGGTTATTACCACGGGGGCTAACAATAAAATTGGCAATCGGCTCTAAGTAAACACGCCCGTAACGTGTTGGATTCACCATCGGAAAACGCCAGTTCATTTCCGCTTGTGGCACAGCCCTGCCGGTAAAACCGCTAAAATCATCTTCACCAGTGGCCGATCTATCTACGTCTTGCACCACATAACCATCACCGCGCAACGAAAGCTTATATTCAAACACATGCCCGCTATCGCTCACATGAGGCAATACCCAACTTCCCGTAGCAGAAAGTCGATTAGTGCTAGCCCCCTCATCACGAAACAAAGCCAGCATACTCGTATCTAATGTGGTATAAGACCGCCAAAGCCCCGGCTCACTCTCCACATAGGCTCTTGCAAAAGGCAGCACCAATGGTGTTTGCCCCGGATCATCATCTTGGTTTAACCCCTGAAATGAAAGTGCTTCAATGACCGCCAAATTATTGCCTTCAAGCTTACGACTATAAACATGGCTGGTAAGGTTATCGTCATTAAAAAATCCATAGCGCCTTAGATATGTGTCATCGGTTGAACGCTTCGCATCAAAACCCCACTCCCATCCATGATCCAAATCAAACTTACCTTCCCCTTGCACGTGCCCACGAAATTCACTCTCAGGCAGCGCTTCGCCTGCATCGTTAAATTTATCAGAACGTGTAATACTCCCCTGAAACTCGTAAGACCCTCTTTCGGTAAGGCTACGATACTGCCCTGAAAAAACTGGATCAACACCACTATAATATTGCATATTCACCGTTGCATCTCTTTCTGGTGCAATGTTATAGTAATAAGGGACTTTAACAAACTCACCCAACTCTGATGCTGAACCATAACTTGGAATTAGAAATCCGCTTTTACGATCAGCACCGGGTGTCGCATGCGACATATAAGGGGTGTACATCACAGGCACACCATACACTTCAAAGAACGCATGATTATGCACCACACGCTGCGCCTCTTCATCAATCGTCACTTTGCGTGATTTCATTTGCCACATTGGCTCAGAATCAGGTTCATCCCTACATACAGGACAAGGCGAATAAACCGCACGATCTAAAATGGTAATATTACCATCTTTACGCTCAGCATCTTTGGCAACAAAGAGCGAACCATCTACCATTCTTGCACTAAAATGCTGTATTACACCATCCTTTAAGCCATCTCTAAGTTCAGCTTCTTCTGCAAAATAAATACCACCACCTGGCTCAACCAAACTGATATCGCCATATGCTTCCACTTTATTTGTCTGCTGATTATAGACTACCTTATCGGCAAGAAGTACGCGACCATCCTGAATAATCTCTACATGCCCTTCCGCACGCACGATACCCGCTTTTTCATCATAATACATTGCATCTGCTTCAATAAAGGCCGGCTTACCGCCATCTGATGGCTGCACCGTCTCACTCTCAGCTGAAAAAGCAGCACCAGCTTGCACCAGCACCACAAAGCAAAGCATCACTATAAGTCTTAAAATTCCCATTAAACCAACGTCGCGAAAATAAACCACCTATTTTGCGCAAAACCTATCAGCTTTTGGCATAGATGTCATCTATGATATCACCTACTTATAACGTAATAAAAACCTGCCTTATTAATAAAACTGTAATAACACTGAAATATTTTCATGTTACAAATAAAGTCATAGCTTACAAAACACCCCTTACAAACAGTATATTGCAAAGAAAGAGACTACAGCATGGATGAGACCGACACACATGATCACACAACCTCTAAAAACCACGTAAAGAAAATACTTTTTATCTGTACACAAAATACTTGCCGCTCTCCTATGGCACAAGCAATTGCACAAGCAAAACTAGATAAGAAATTCCCCGGAATGTTTCAGTGTGAATCAGCCGGCGTAGAAATGAATAAAGGAGAGCGCAGTGTTGTTTCGCCAGAAGCGGCAACCGCTGTTAACGATAGTGGCTATGGCCATATTGACCCACAACGAACACAGCGTTATTTTAAAGAAGTGGATATTGAAACCTATGATAAAATATATGTATTACCTGCAAAACGGCTAGAAATAGTGCGCGAAACTTACCCTAATCTCAAAGATAAAATCG
>CAYGPX010000202.1:0-3201 GCA_964351935.1 uncultured Rickettsiales bacterium
GCATATGCTTGGCAGTAAGTGATTGGAACAACACCAGCCTGCTCTAAATCTTTTTTTGCTGGATTCTTGTCATTGAAATGGTAAGTTGAATGTTTGATTTGAGCGCCCGTAACTTGTCTAGCAGAAACGCGATTGTCTTTTATAACTTTAAGTGTCTTAGTGCCAATTAGTTGCAGGGCAATTCCTGTTGCTACACCAATACCGTCATTTTCTTTTTCATTATTATTTACACTAAGAACTGGCTTACCTGCTATCAAAGCGTTTGTAACCGAAGGCAAATAAGATGGCTCAATTGCATTGATAGTAGCTTCTGGAAGTAATTCACGGACAACAATTGATACACCTGAAACCAATCCACCGCCACCACAAGGGACATTAAAAACCAGATCCTGTCCTTGGCCAAATTTATTAAATAATTCACTCTTGAAGCTTGGACTTTCGATACTTTCTCCGACTAGTTGCTCTAAAATATCAAGAACAACCGTTCCTTGACCTTCAATAACATATTCATTGTCAAAGGGGTGAATAAGCTTGTTGCCAACATCACTAAAGCATAAGTTTTCAACAAATGCTTTAGTATCATCAAATTGCTTTCCTTGCTTTATAACTCTTACAGCATTTCCACCTAGCTTTTTAGTCGCGTCTATTTTAACTTGAGGTGTTTCTTCTGGAACATGAATTAGTGCAGGCCTTATATTTAGAATAGAAAGAAGGTTCTGCTCATTATTTTTTACAGGAATGATTCTGCCATAATTGTCCAATGTTTGCCTACTCAACCAATCCATAATAAGTGCTAAGCCTTGTGCATGGTTGCCTGCACTTGCTGTAACTGGCGTAAAATAATTTTGGTTAGAATTGCTATAGTTATTGCCTTCTTTTGTTTGTAGATATTGACCAATTCTTTCTTCAACTATTTTCATCATATAGTTTGCAGCGCCCCGCCACTTAAAGCTTTTTCCCTTTTCTGGAGTAGTAAAAACATTAAACATTGACCGGCTTTCTTGCTTAAAAGAACCTGTTTCTTTAAATATTTTAGGTTGGTTATAATAATCTAACATTTGATGACGTTTTCGTGCGTTAAGAACGCCTTGGTAAGTGGCTATACTCATTATATTCTCCTCAAACACTAGAGCATAATTAATATTAAACTCTATAAGTGCTTATATTTGTTGTGGACTAGTTTATCTTGAAAGTTCAGAAGTTTTTTGATTTAAAACATGCTGTTTCCAATTTCTGGAATGACTAAGATTATTATCATTATCAGCGGCGTATTTATCTAAGTTTTTGGATATAAAGTTTTTCATCCAGTCTTTGACAACCACTTGAGCCCCATCAATAGCTAAAGCTGCAATATCACGCTCTGGAGCCCAGTACATAACCGGAAGGCCAAAAGCTGAAACTACTTTAGAAGGCGCTTCTTTGCCATCTTCTTGAGCTAATAATGCATAGTTGCTTTTTTCAACCTTCAAACCGGTTGGCCTTGAATATTCGATTTTTTTTCCTGCTTTTTGATAAGCTTCCCTTTCATCAAAGGTATAGTTGGTTAAAGCTGCCCGAGCAGGATCATGATACTTTTCATAGCCAAGTAATGCTTGCCCTTGCCTTAACAACGATTGTACAAAAGGATCAACACTTTGTTCTGTAAGGTGCGTTTTATATCCAGTTGCATTGATCAAGTAATCACCTTGTAATGCCTTTATATCACCGTTTTTATCATAATACTGAATGTTTATTCCATCATCTTTCACATCGTATTCTGCTGGATTATCATAACCGATAGCTTCTGCCTTTAGAACTCCTGACTCAAAAAGAGCTAATAGCTTTTCTGCATTTGCAAAAGGCATCGCCGCGAGATTCTGATAAAATATATTTTTATTCATTACATATAACTCCCTGTCTTCAGGAGATAATGATGAAGGTAGATCAAGTGCATATATTTTTTTACAAACTCCAAAAACCAAGTTTCCAACTTTTGCTTTTTCAAATGCATCCCTTAGCTTTTCATCAGTAGATATTTTAGGTAAGAAGTATTCTCTTAAGTTAATTCTTTTTCCGAAATGAGCAGCCAATTCTTTCTCAAACAGCTCTTTTAATTCTGGCATTACCAAGTAACCGCCGTTTCTTTCTTTGATAGAATCCAAGTTTTTCTTAGTAAAATATTTCAGTGTTGGAAGTTGCTTAGGAGCTACTCGTACTATAGGGAAAAAACCGCTACGAGAATATGCCGTAATTTCAGGGTGATTCTTTCCCGGAGAATACTTTAGGACGTTATGATTATCTCTGTAAAACTTACCAGTTAAAACGCTGAGTATGCTGTCAATTGCACTCAAACTAGTACCTTTTACTAGAATTTTTTTTGTTTTTCCATTTTTTAACTCTGATGGTTTAATTGTATTAAAAACATCTCTTGCAGGGTATGGCGCGTCAAAGTAGTTAGGGTTATCATACGGAGAAGGAAGCTTTCTATTTAGAGCACCTACCGCTAAATGAATTTTGTCTGCTTTAATCTCAGTAATTTTATTATTTTCAAGATTCTTTATTTTCACTATTGAATCACGATCTTTAATAACTGAATCAATTGCTATACAATGATTATGAACGTTAACATTTACACCCATTTCCTGGAGTTGCTTAGTAATTTCATTAAATTTTTCTTGTAAATACATGCCAAATAGTGGTCTTACATAAAAAGATTCTGGGTCAGGCTGCCATGTATTTAGGTCAATAGTTGGATCGCCTGCTTGCAGTAACTCAGCATGATTTTCTATCAAGAATTCTCTGTTTTTCTTTAGCCAGTTAACAAAATCGTAACTTTTCCATGTAGTGAATTCAAAATCTAAATCAATATGATTTCCATTCTCATCTGATGTTTGAACGCTCATGGTTTTTGCGGTTTGATTCAACAAGTGTTTTGGATCTGCTCCTTTTGGTTCGTAAGCATATCCTGAACCATTCGAATTGGACTTTTCAATAATGTCGATTGTGATATTCTGTAACTGATTTTTCGGAAGGTTTTCTTTTTTTAAAGAATGAAGCAGCTCGGCTAATACACATGTGCCAGAAAGTCCTGCACCGATAATCGCTATTTTCTTTTGATTGTTTTTCATTACTTACCTTTAAAATTATTTTTTTTAGCAAAAGACAGTTACATGAAAGTTATTACACAATTATTACAATTAGATAATTTCTGTAGATAAAGAT
>CAYGPX010000203.1:0-3190 GCA_964351935.1 uncultured Rickettsiales bacterium
CCATCACATCGCGGTGTTTTGCAACGGCATTTTCGCCTTCAAGCACTTGCACCACAACCGGCTCAGACACCATAAATTCAACAAGTTCGCCAAAGAACGGGCGATCTTTATGCACTTCGTAAAACTGACCTGCTTCACGACGGCTTAAGTGAATACGCTTTTGCGCTACAATGCGAAGACCCGCTTCTTCAAGCTTTGCGTTGATCTTACCAGTAATGTTACGTCGTGTAGCATCAGGTTTTAAGATGCTTAATGTTCTTTCAATAGCCATGTTTTTATCCTTACATAATTTAGATTGATGCCTGAGGGCAACGCTGAAATTCTGGCATTTTCATAGCAGGTTAGAGCGGTTTTGCAAGAAGTTTTCATCTTCAGTGTGAAGGAGTTTGCTCATGGGATGAACTGTTTTGGATACGCTCCACAAATGACTTACTATTTTGTTTAAGCTTTTGTGCCTGCGTCAGTTCTAGCTCAGTAAAAAACATATCAACTTCCCGTTTTGCGCTCTCTAAGCTATCTGAACCATGAACCGAATTTGCTTGCTTCGACGTAGCAAACTCAGCACGAATAGTCCCCGAAGCCGCTTCTTTAGGGTCTGTAGCCCCCATAATCTCACGATTTTTCTTTACCGCATTTTCACCCTCTAACACCTGCACAACCACAGGTTCAGAGGTAATATACCCTAACAATTCTTGGAAAAATGGGCGTTCCTTGTGCTCTTGATAAAAAAGAGCGGCTTCTTTTTCTGTTAGCTGCATTTCTTTCTGTGCCACCACACTCAGCCCTTCCTGCCGGAACTTTGCATTGATTCTTTCTGTCAAACCTCGTGCAACCGCGTCCGGTTTAATAATGCTTAGTGTTTGTTCTGTCGCCACAGGCTTTTCCTGTTATTTGATTTACCAGTAAATTACTTTATCATAGATTTCTTACCAAAACCTTAAGCACATCATTGGCCGCTGGCATTTCATACTGCATAATCTCTTTAGGGCGAATCCACTTAAGCTCCTGCCCTTCCTTGCCGCGTGGTGGGTTTTGCCAATTGCGGCACACAAAAAGCGGCATTAATAGATGAAAATCATCATAGCGATGCGACGCAAACCCTAGCGGAAACAGGCAACTGGTATGGGTTTTGATGCCGATTTCCTCGTGCAACTCACGCACCAAACAGGCTTCAGGCGCTTCATTTGCTTCCACCTTACCACCCGGAAATTCCCATAAGCCCGCCATTGCCTTACCTTCAGGGCGCTTGGCAATCAAAATTCTACCATCAGGATCGCACAGCACTGCCGCTGCCACTAGTTTGATATTGGTGGGAGAACGCCATAGCGCTTCATCACGAGTTGGGTCGCAAGGTGTATATGCCATAATATCAGTCCTTATTTAACAAACGAGGTTAGCAAACCGAGCCAGCCTTGAACCGTGCATCATGTAAAATTTAGGAAAATTTTACGGATGCAATTTAAAAGGCTCAAAACAAACTCTCCTGATTAGGATTCACTTTTGATTTCTTTGGCTTCTTGGCCTGCATATTCGCCCCACTCTCTGATGATTGCGGCAATACGGCAAGCTTGCCGTCGGCAAATTCTAGCGTGAGCGCGCTGGTTTCCTGAGCAGCATTTTTGCTGGTCACCAGTTTTTTATCATTCCACACCAGTGCAAACCCGCGCGCCAGCACTTTCTTATAATGATATGAATCTAGCAGCCGGAAGGACTGAGAAACCCGCTTCTCTCTTTCTTCCATCAATTTTTCAACAGATTGCGTGAGCCGCGCACTATAATGCTGCATTTTTTCAGACTGCTGCGCCATTTCACGCTCAATTGCCAAAATTCTCAACCCCGAGGCTGCACTGGCAAGCTGACGACCAGCATCAGAAAATCTGGTATCACATGCTGTTTTTAACCTCTGCACAAGCCTTGTTTTGCGCTCAGTTGCCATTTCCAACCACTCCCGCGGGTGACGAAGGCGTGATGAAACTTGCGCAAGCTCAGCCGCTTTGCGCTCTAACACACGCTCGCCTTGATGTTCAAAACGGTTACTGAGTGTATCCATTCGCTGCGTTAAATATTCACTAAAACGCAAAACTGCTGGCATAAGCCGTGAAGCCTGCTGCAGTTGCTCGCGACTCTGATCTAAACAACGCTGCAGTACGCGCACAAGGCGTGATTCTGTGTGATTGATTGCTGCCTGCAACTCGGCTCGCACCGGCACAGCAAATTCGGCTGCTGCGGTAGGTGTTGGTGCACGCTTATCAGACGCATAATCTAGTAGCGTCGTATCAGTTTCGTGCCCAACAGCAGAAATGAGTGGAATAGCAGATTCCGCCACCGCACGCACCACATTCTCTTCGTTAAATGGCCAAAGATCTTCAATCGAACCACCGCCACGTGCGACAATCAACACATCAGGGCGCGGCACTTTGCCACCCGATTTAATAGTGTTAAAGCCACGTATGGCCGCTTCAATTTGCGCAGCCGCTTGCTCACCCTGCACCAGCACCGGCCACACCAGCACATGCACCGGAAAGCGCTCTTCAATGCGATGCAGAATATCGCGGATTACCGCGCCAGTGGGTGACGTCACTACGCCAATCACCTGCGGCATGAACGGCAATGGCTGTTTGCAGTCAGCATCAAACAAACCTTCTTTGGCCAGCTGGCTTTTGCGTTTTTCCAGTAGTGCCATAAGTGCGCCTACACCTGCTGGCTCCATATACTCAACAACAAGTTGATAGTTCGAACGCCCAGGATAGGTGCTCATCCGCCCCGTGCACACCACCTCCAGCCCATCTTCTGGCTTAAACGGCAACTTACCCATCGTGCCACGCCAGCAAATGGCATTCAGTGCTGATTTATCATCTTTAAGTGTGAAATAAGCATGACCCGAAGCCGCTTGTTTAAACCCACTCAGCTCACCACGCACCCGCACATGCGAAAAACGCTCTTCCACCGTTTGCTTGAGTGCAAAGGCAATATCACTCACGCTATATTCAGGCACATTATGATGGGTGGTGTTTTCTGGCATGTTAAAGTCTTGCTATTTTGGAATGGGTGGCTATTTTAAGGTGGAAATTGAAGGAAGCAAGGGAAAAGACGCAAGGACAGGAGTCCGAAACAATCTTGAGCTAGCCTCATACAACATCTAGGAAAATGTTGCACGAGGCAAAACAAAAACAAGAATGAAGGCAGACAG
>CAYGPX010000204.1:0-3174 GCA_964351935.1 uncultured Rickettsiales bacterium
CCTTTGGTTAATACTAAACTCAATAAAATTAAACTAGACTTTGAAGATCAGATTGTGCAAAGCGCATTACTGACACACAATGGAACCATTGTGCATCCGCAATTTCAGGGAGTGAAGGACGATGTCGGATCTAAACCAAACAATACAAAAAGCAAGCGAGCTGTCACAAAAAGCAGCGGAACTGACAAACCAAAGCGTAGAGCTAACAGAAAGCCTGCTAAATCTGCAAGTTGAAACGCAGACAGTAGTAACCAGCGGCGTTGATCCACTGGTATTTGGCATCACCGTGTTTGTGCTTGCCTGTTTTGTTGGCTATTACGTAGTGTGGAAGGTAACTCCAGCACTTCACACGCCATTAATGTCAGTTACAAATGCTATTTCAAGCATCATTATTGTGGGAGCGATTATCGCTATTAGCCCGCAAGCCGTTGGCAATTTTACACTGATGGGGTTTGCTGCCGTTTTCCTTACCTCCATTAATATTTTTGGTGGATTTGTTGTAACACAGCGCATGTTGAGCATGTTTAAAAAGAAAAATTAGTAATATCGATAAGGTTTGACTTATGAGTACCATTTCTGCTTTTGCCTATTTAAGTGCTGCCGTGTGTTTTATCTTGGCACTCAAAGGCCTTTCATCACCAAAATCTGCTAGACGAGGAAACTTGCTAGGTGTGATTGGTATGGTGATTGCCATTGTCACCACTTTCTATACTGGCGATATTCACAATGAGCGTATGATTATTGCTGGAATATTGGGTGGTGGATTTATTGGCTCCATCATTGCATTGCGCATCAAAATGACGGCAATGCCCCAGTTGGTTGCCGCCTTTCACTCACTAATTGGCCTTGCTGCTGTTTTAGTGGCCGCTGCAGCACTCAGCGCTCCCGAAGCCTATGGCATTGGCACACCAGGTGCGATAGCCATCTCCAGCCTGATTGAAATTAGCCTTGGAACAGCGATTGGCGCCATTACCTTCTCGGGCTCAATTATTGCGTTTTTAAAACTACAAGGCATTATGAAAGGTAGTCCTCTGCGTTTTCGTGGGCAGCATTTGCTTAACTTAGTGCTTGCAATAACAATTGTAGCGCTCGTCGTAATACTTTGCCAAACGCAATCGATTGATACATTTTGGCAACTTGCAGCACTTAGCTTCATACTTGGCTTTTTATTGATTCTACCTATTGGCGGAGCTGATATGCCTGTAGTTGTTTCAATGCTTAACTCGTATTCAGGCTGGGCGGCGGCTGGCATCGGTTTCACGCTTGGCAATATGCTACTCATTATCACCGGTGCACTTGTAGGTGCTAGCGGCGCTATTCTTAGCTATATTATGTGCAAAGCCATGAATCGCTCTATCATCAACGTTATTTTTGGCGGGTTTGGTTCAGAAGCGGGCACTGCCACATCTGCAATTCAGGATGATCGCCCAGTAAGAAATGGTAGCGCAGATGATGCTGCTTTTCTTATGGGAAATGCAAAATCTGTTATTATTGTGCCAGGATATGGCATGGCTGTAGCACAAGCGCAGCACACTTTAAAAGAAATGGCAGACATACTTATTAAGCGTGGCGTTGAAGTGCGCTACGCTATTCACCCAGTTGCCGGACGCATGCCCGGGCACATGAATGTGTTACTCGCAGAAGCAAATGTGCCGTATGATAGCGTGTTTGAGCTAGATGAAATCAATCGTGATTTTGCTAGCACTGATGTTGTCTTTGTCATTGGTGCAAACGATATTACAAACCCATCTGCTAAAACTGATAAAACATCTCCAATCTACGGAATGCCGGTATTAGATGTAGAGAAAGCTGGAAATGTACTATTTGTAAAACGCGGAATGTCTTCAGGCTATGCTGGTGTTGAAAATCCACTTTTCTTCAATGAAAACACAATGATGCTATTTGGTGATGCAAAGCAAATGAGCGAGAATATAGTTAAGGCGCTTGAGCACCTATAAGCTCAAGCCACTTATAGTAAAGTGATTTAGCTTTAAAACTAAGATTAAACTTAGAGTGAAGCAAACCACCGCTTCAAGTTAAAGGCCCTAACTTTCTACTTATATCAGAATATAAATAGCAGCCTAGCTCATATCCCAAAGGTCATCCTCTGGCGTAATAAGTTGGGTTACATGCCCCATCTTACGCCCTCTCCTCGCCTTGTCTTTGCCATAAATATGCAACTTACACTCAGGATCAGACGCAAACTCTCTCCAGCTATCAATTTCATCACCAATTAAGTTTTTCATAATGGCGTTAGAATGATAATTTACAGAAGCTAATGGTAGGCCACAGACTGCGCGAATAAACTGCTCAAATTGACTGGTGTAGCACGCGTCAATCGTCCAATGACCCGAATTATGTGGCCTTGGAGCAAGCTCATTCACCAACAGCTTACCGCCCTTGGTCAGAAAATATTCTACCGTTAATAGCCCAATTAAATTAAGTTCATCAGCAATTAAGAATGCAGTATCCCATGCCGCTTGAGCAATGTCATCGCTCACGCGAGCAGGCGCAAGTGTTGTATCTAATATGCCGCTTTTATGTATATTTTCGCTTGGCATGTACGTTGCCGATGCACCATCCTTATCACGCGCGACAATCACTGATATTTCACGCTCATAGGGAACAAACGCCTCTAATATTGCCTTCGTAAAGCCTAAGTCTTTCCAAAGCTCTTTAGCATCTAGTGTTCCATCCATGACATATTGGCCTTTGCCATCATATCCCATCTCAACCGTTTTAAGCACACATTTGGGGCCTATTTTTTTGTAAGCAGCCTCTAACTTTGCACCACTGGTAATTTCTTCAAATGCAGCGGTTTCTACGCCAATGCCATTTAGAAAACGCTTCTCACGCAATCGATTTTGCGTCAGATGCAGCACTTCAGCATTAGGGTGAACTTTAGTATGTTTTGAAAGAAACTTGATGCTGTCGTATGGGATGTTCTCAAATTCGAACGTAATCACATCCACAGATTTTGCAAACTTTTCAAGCGCGGCTTTGTCATCATATGGCGCTACTGTAAGCTTATAGCAGCTATGCGCTGCTGGGCAATCACGCTCATTGTTAAAAATATGTACTTTATAACCCAGTTCTGCCGCTGCCATTGCGGACATTTTTCCTAGCTGGCCACCACCGATAATACCGATAGTGGAACCGGGTACTATTGTATTT
>CAYGPX010000205.1:0-3128 GCA_964351935.1 uncultured Rickettsiales bacterium
AAAGTAACGGCACACCGCGCCTATAAGCAACTTGCTTTATTGCTGGGGGAGGAAAAATGAACACAAACAAACTCATAGCTTCACTAGCCCAAAACACCGCACCACTATCGCATCTTTCTTTTGGAAGGGTATTTGCTGAATTAGCCACTATCACCTGTTTGTCATTATTAACAATCACCTTGCTTTACGGAATTCGTGCCGATATCTCAATTCAGCTTTCTAATGAAATTTATAATTTTGAGCTTTTTGCCAATAGCTTACTCCTTATAGCCTCAGCTTACACTGCCGTAAGCCTTGCTTACCCTGATCGCATCACCAACAAATCCACATCATTCTTGCTACTGGGCTTAGCGCTCTATGGCGTCAGCATCATTTTCAAACTTCTTGAAAACACTGAATTTTCTGGCGAACATATTCATATTCACAGCATTGAGTGCCTCATTTGCATTCTTTCATTTGCTATCATTCCCGCCATTTTTATTACTTGGCGCTTGCGTAAGCTGGCAACCGTAAAACCGGCTCTGCTTGGCGCTGTGTGTTTATTAATGGCCACTTCAGTCGGCACACTTGGCGTGCTAATCGTTGAATCTGAAGTAGTTTCTACCGGGCTCATTCTATGGCACTACCTGCCAATTTTTGCGCTCTCCTTCTTAGGTTATTTATTAGGAAGAAAAATTTTTTCTTGGTAATGTAACCATTATGCAATTCGCTTGCGAATACAACTAATGAGATATACAACTTCTCAATAACTGCATTTTAAACCAAACTTTCTAGGAGTTCTATTATGAACAAGTTACTTCTTTCTGCTGCACTTGCTGGCGTTATGGCTTCCACTGCAACCGTTGCTTTAGCAGCAGATAATGATAGCAAAGAAAAATGCTATGGCATTGCAAAAGCGGGGGAAAACCACTGTGCATCTGCTGATGGCTCTCACTCTTGCGCTGGAAAAGCGGCTGCAGACAACGATGCTAACGAGTGGAAATATGTTGCAAAAGGTGAATGTGAAGGCATGGGCGGCGCTTTAAAAGCGGGTGCTCACTCTTTAAACGCTGAAGAAGGCAAAACAAACTAAAGCCATAACAGCTGCAATTGGACAGGAAGGTGGCAATCATTTTAAACCACCTTCCTGCACGACTTATGAAAACGGAAAATCTCGGCTTTGGCCTCGGGCTTCGCACCCCTCATTACGATAATTTTTTGACAGATCGCCCCAAAAGCGTTGATTGGCTTGAAATTATCTCTGAAAACTACATCCACGCCCATAGCGGCTATTGGAAAATGCTAGCTGACTTAAGGCACGACTACCACTTTGTTATGCATGGCGTGTCGCTTTCCATCGGTTCAACCGATGTATTGGATGAAACCTACCTGAAATCCTTAAGAAAGCTGGCTGATTATCTCGAAATATCATGGTTTTCAGATCACCTCTGTTTCACAGGTATTCAACACGAAAACAGCCACGATTTACTGCCTATTCCCTATACCGAAGAAGCGCTAAAACACCTCATACCACGCATTCACAAAGTGCAAGAAACTATGAATCGCCCCATGGTGATTGAAAACGCCTCCACCTATCTCGAATTTAACGGCTCAACCATCAGCGAGCCTGAACTCTTTACACAGCTTCATAAAGCCACAGGCTGCGGCATTTTGCTTGATGTCAACAATGTCTATGTTTCAAGCTTTAATCATGGGTGGGATGCAAAAGCCTATATTGATGCTATGCCAACCGATGCCATCGTGCAATATCACTTAGCAGGCCACACCAACAAGGGCTCTCATCTTATCGATACGCACGATGCACACGTCACCGACGAAGTGTGGGATTTGTTTCGCTACACCCTCCAAACAAAAGGCGCACGCAGCACTATGGTAGAATGGGATGGCAATATCCCTGAATTTTCAGTGCTAGAAGCCGAGCTGGAAGCCGCAAAAAGAATAGCAACCGATGCGTTAAACCCCAAAAAGCCAGAACCAACCCATGCCAACCTATAAACAACAGCTCGAAGCCCTACACCGCGCTGTCATCCATAAAGATTTTGGCGAAATGGAAGCATTCACAAAGCTGGCTCGCCACAACCAAATTAGCGCAACTGAACGCATTAATGTCTATGCAAAAGGCTACAATGCCCGCCTGATGCAAGCCACCAAAGGCGATTACCCCACGCTTGCACATTTCATCGGCACTGATACGCTTGATGAAGAAATAAAACGCTTCACTCACGCAGTCGCCTCGCCCATGTGGGATTTAAATCTATACCCTGCCCTTTTTGCTGATTTTTTTAAAAAAACAAACCATAGCACAACAGCCAAAGCACTTTGCCACCTTGAAGCTGCCATTAGCGAAGTCTATTGGCAACCACAAAGCCCTGCGCTAAAGCCTGATGCCCTTGCAACACTAGACGAAGAAGCCTTTGGAAACTTACGTTTTAAACTTCGCACTAGCGCAAAGCTTCTCACACTAAAAGCCAATGCCGAAGACTATCTCTCAAGTTTTAGAGAAGAAAAGCCATTAGCAACCATGCATGAAGGCATTTACTACGTGCTTGTTCTGCGTGCAGATAAGGCAGTGATGCGCTATGTAATGGAACATGATGAATTTAAGATACTATCAGCACTTCACAATGAAAGAACCATGAATGACGCGCTTGCCTCAGTAAAAGATCAAACCTCGCTGGAAGCCAAACTCCCCACTTATCTTTCTTGCTGGTTTGAAAGAGGTGTTTTTTCAGAAAGTTTTTGAACCCAACACCCCTGCTCTTTTACCTTTTCCGGAAACACACTATGAATAAGATCAAAATGATCCTCAATTCCTAGTTTTTCTCTAGTAATCTCACTCAGCGCCACCCTTCTGCTTGATCCGGGCTGCGCATCGTCGCCTGCAATCAGCGTTGTCTTCTTTAAATCCGGCACATCAAAATGCACTGCCTGTGTGGAAACCGTAAAAACATCACCAACTTTAATACCATAAGCAGAAAGATCCGCAAAATCAGTAGCTATTCTTACATCATGAGGGCGATACATTAAACGCTCCCCAACAACTTTACCTTCGCCAAGCGTTATACCTGCTTCTTCCAGCGCTTCGCGTGCGGCGGCTGCAATGGCTGATTCAGCACCTTTACCTGTTG
>CAYGPX010000206.1:0-3109 GCA_964351935.1 uncultured Rickettsiales bacterium
CCAATATCTGCTCCAATTTTTCCCATTTCCTGTTGAAAATTAGCATCTCTACTTGGATCAATTTTTGACGGCATTTCTTGAGTCAGTTCACCTTTCTCATATTGCCCCTTCAACCCTTCAAACCCTTCTTTTACAGCCTTTAGGCCAAACAGTTTTCCTATTGGGCCTCCATGCGCCATTTTATTTAGGCCAGTTTGTACTTTCTCTAGGTTTCTGGTATCCACACCTTGTTTTTTAGCATCCTTAATCATCGTGCCCACTTTCTCGGACATGCTATCAAGGTGCTTCTTATAATTTAAAGGGTCATTCACCAAGTTTTGAAAATCTTGCTGCGAACCTTGCATCTGCCCTTTCGCCCATTCAGGCGCGTTTCCCTTAATTTGATCAAACGCATCCGCCATCGACATGCCATTGCCACGCCCCATTTCCTTGCCCATTTCATCGAGATCGTATCCAAAAAGCTTGAAGATGGCGTTAAAAAGCCGATAGAGAAGCCCACCAATAATCGGAATTTTGTTAAAAGCTTCTTTGATGGGATTGCCGCCATCCTGCTGAGTACCTTGCTGAGCATTTGGCTTAGGACTGTTAGCACCTACTCCTTGACCTTCACCGCCGCCAGATTTAAGAACGCCGCGGTCATTTTGCAGTCCATCAGTAAGATGTTTTGCCTGATTAAGCACGTCAGGTGACATACCTTCTAAATTAACTTCAGTTCCTAAACCTACTGACATTCATCCACTCTAACTTGTATATATCCACGCATATAAACACTCTGCTGTTTATATATTTTACCAAGAAGCCCTTAATAAAAGCTTAATTTTTCTTTGAAAATTTGCCATTGGCCAATGCCACGGCTAAAATTGCACTTTCAGCACTTGCACTCAGGCGCTAAATCCCTTATTTTCCTTGCATAAAATGATCAAAAACAAGGTATGCTATGCCCATCGAAATTCTAATGCCCGCTCTTTCCCCTACCATGACCGAGGGAACACTCGCCAAATGGCTAAAAAATGAAGGCGATGAGGTAGGCCCCGGCGATGTGATTGCCGAAATTGAAACCGACAAAGCCACCATGGAAGTGGAAGCGGTAGAAGAAGGCAAAATTGGTAAAATTCTGGTAAAATCAGGCACGCAAAATGTAGCGGTGAATGCATGCATCGCGCTATTGCTTGAAGATGGCGAAAGCAAAGATGCTTTGAAAGACTATAAGCCAAAAGCCGATGAGAAACCAAAAGCTTCCGCTAACAATAACGATGATGCAGGCGATAGCAGCGAAGCCGCGCCAAAAGCAGCGGCAAGTGCTCCGGTTGCGGGCATTTCTGCCCCTCCTAAGTTTGTACTGCCTCCTGCACCGCAAAGCCCTGCTCGTTCAGCTGATGGCAAAGTAAAAGCCAGCCCGCTGGCTAAAAAACTAGCAGCCGAGCTTGGCGTTGTGCTAGAGCATGTAGCAGGCACAGGCCCCAAAGGCCGCATTGTACGTGAAGATGTGGAAGAAGCAGCGCGTGGCGCCGGTGGACGTATTGTACGCGATGCCAGCGAATATGAGCATTTACCCAACAACACCATGCGTAAAACCATCGCCAAACGCCTGCTTGAATCTAAGCAGTGGGTGCCACACTTCTACTTGAACGTAGAATGCAAACTTGATGCGCTTCTTTCAGTGCGTGCCGATATTAACGAAGCAGCACCTAAAGATGAAAACGGCAAACCGCTTTATAAAGTGAGCGTAAACGACATGGTGATCAAGGCCGTGGCGATGGCGCTTAAAAAAGTGCCTGATGCCAATGCAAGCTGGGCGGAAGAAACCATCGTGCGCTACACCAATGTGGATGTATCGGTTGCTGTGGCGCTGGATGGCGGGTTGATTACTCCCATCATCCGCAATGCCGACCAAAAAGCCATCCCTCAAATTTCTGGCGAGATGAAAGATTTGGCAGGCCGCGCACGCACCAACAGCTTGAAACCTGAAGAATATCAAGGTGGTGGCTTTAGCATTTCAAACCTTGGCATGTATGGCATTAAACGCTTTAACGCTATCATCAACCCACCACAGGCTTGTATTTTAGCCATTGGTGCGGGGGAGCAACGCGCAGTAGTTGAAAACGGGCAGATTGTGCCTGCAACGGTGATGGATGTCACCCTTTCAAGTGACCACCGCGTGGTAGATGGTGCTGTGGGTGCTGAATTCTTGCAAGCATTTAAGGCTTATATCGAACGTCCGGTGATGATGTTGGTGTAGCACTATGAGCACCATCATCAAAACCGACAGCTTCACACTGCGCCACTTCACACCAGATGATGCGCTGACGTTGTCGGTACGTATCAATACCAAATCGGTTGAAGAATTTACCACCATTGAGTTGCCATGGTCGATTGATTTTTCCAGCTGGTGGATTAATTTTATTACAGCAGAAGCCAAGAAAAAGCCCGTCACCGAAATTCACTGGGTGATAGATATTGAAGGTGAATTTGCCGGCGCGATTGGTATCATCAATATTGAAAAGCACAAGGCCGAAATTGGCTATTGGCTGGACGAGCGCCATTGGGGCAAAGGCATTATGAGCGAAGTGGTTGCACGTGTGAGCGACTATGGCTTGAAAAACATGAAGCTAAAGCGTATCTTCGCGCCCGTGTTGCCTTACAACCATGGCTCTATGCGCGTGCTTGAAAAAAATGGCTTTGAAATGGAAGGCATTTTTCGCAAACATTTTAATAAAAAAGGCCGTTTGTGGGATGCCCACATCTATGCCAAAATTAGCGACTAGTATCGATAATAAATATGAATCTATAGTGAATATGCTTTTTATTGACACTAGGAAAGTTGAGGCGATGTGTAGTTAACCTACATGTGACGAAAACTAACAACGCGTAAATAAAAATGATATTTACCATATACTCTAACAACGAGGAAAAACAATGACCGAACAAAAGCAATTTGACGTAGTGATTATTGGCGGTGGACCAGGCGGATATGTTGCAGCCATTCGCGCAAGCCAACTGGGTATGAAAGCAGCCGTGGTTGAAGCCAGTCACTTAGGCGGCATTTGCTTGAATTGGGGGTGCATTCCTACCAAAGCCTTATTGCGCAGCTCTGAAGTCTATCACTTGA
>CAYGPX010000207.1:0-3106 GCA_964351935.1 uncultured Rickettsiales bacterium
TCTATCCACCTGAGCTACGGGTGCATTCCCTTAAAAGAGGTGGCGGATACTAGCTAACAACTTCTAAAATGACAAGTGCTTTTTTAGCCTGTTTGTGTAATAGGGCGAGATTCGTTGACTATTCACGCAAAAAGGCGCACAATAGAGGGGATAGAGGATGTTAAAAATAAACCCTCTCAAGGTGATATTATGGAAATTGCCGGCACATTAACCAATGTTTTACAGCAATACCAGTCGTCGCTTTCAGTGGCGGCAAGTCGCTCTGCCGGCAGTAGTGCAGTTGATGCTGTGCGTCAGGCGAATGGCCAGACGGTAGATTTTGGCTCTCCCTATGTGGTGGATCTTTCGCGTGCTGCACAAGAAGTGTTGGCGCAGCAAAATAGTGGTAAAAGTTTTGGATTGGCTGGCCCGCTCACGCTTTCTGAAGGGCAGGTGAGGCGTTTGGAATCGGTTTTAAGTCAATATCAAGAAGCGCCACTGAATGATGAAACCAGCGCAGCACTTTATACTGATTTGAAAGCAGCAGGGCTGTTGCCAAGTCAGTTAGCATCTACAAGAGAGGCTGCTTTGTTTGATAGCGGTCAGTCGTTGCTTGATTTGCTTGGAGGTGATTCGGCAAGAAGTGGTTCGGGCACGGTGAGTTTGTTTTCATCGCTGCTGGGAGATGATTCATCCCTTAGTTTTGAAAGTAGCAGTAAGTTAGTGAGTACACTGTTGCGTTATGGTGAGATATCAGGTGAAAGTCGCGGTGTGTTGCTGGATGCAAAAATTAGCAGTTATCTTGATCTTTTCGACCAAGGTGGGATTGTAGCTTAAGTAGGCTTTAACGCGTTTGGTTTGGTGTTTTACTTTCTGCTTCTTGTGCTGAAAGCTTCATTTCGTGCTTACCTTTTACGCGCTTATCCATTGTTTCGACGAGAATGCGAACGGTATCTGGATCTCTTCCTGAGTGAGCCGAGGTTGCGAGCGTTAGCTCTACATTTGTATTTCCTGCTTCTTTTAATTTGTCGTGGAGCGTGTAGGCGATATCTGCCGGACATATCATGTCATAGCGCCCTTGAACAATGGTGGTGGGAATATCTTTGAGCTTATCCAGGTTATCTAGAATGTAATTCTCGGGTAGAAAGAAGTTTTTTTGCAAATACTCAATGCCAATCGAGCCAATGGATTTTGCAATTTCGGGATCTTTGTAGCGTTCCAGAATTTTTGGGTCGGGATGAAGTGTCATGGGAGCGCCAAGCCATGTTGCCCAATGTGTGGCTGCTTCATTTTGAATTTGATCTAGCTGTTCTTCGGAAAGTCCCGGCATGTTGCGGGTGATGCGTTTGTAGTATGCACCTATCATATCGCCACGTTCAGCTTCTGGAATAAAATTGACATAATCGCGCCATTCATTTGGGAAAAAACGGCCTGTTCCAATCATTTGAGGGTTGCCTAAATCGGTGGCGTCTGCCTGATAATATTCAGGGAGTCTGTCGCCAAAATAAACACCTCGAAGTGTAAGTGACTTAACGTGCTCAGGATGTTCAATGGCATAAAGAAGTGCGAGTGTGCATCCCCAACTGCCACCAAAGAAATGAGCTTTTTGTGTAATGTTTAGGTGGTTTCTTAGTTTTGAGATGTCTTCAACAAGGTTTAAAGTGGTGTTTTCTTTCATTTCTGCAAGTGGGCGGCTTTTGCCTGCGCCGCGTTGGTCAGCCAGAATGATGCGGTATTTTTTAGGGTCAAAAAAACGATAATCATTTTCTTCGCAACCGCTTCCTGGTCCGCCATGCAGAAAAAATACCACTTCTCCCTTTGGATTGCCGTATTCGCGGTAGTAGATGGAGTGAGTTTTGGATACATCCAGCATTCCCTCGCTTATTTTTTCTGAAGCAGGGTACATATAATCGAGCGCAGTCACCTTGTTGGTGCGTTTGATTAGTGTTTTGTCTTTAAAGCTCATAGTCTTCTCTTGTGCTCATAAAGTAATAAGAGTTATTGATAGCTTTTAAGCGTAACTCTAAAAATATATGATTTATAATAGCTTATGAATATTAAGGCTATATTACAATAGCTATAAAAAGCTGAGGAATTGCAAAGGGAGGGGTTTAATTGAAGGCAATGACATTGTTGGGAGTATCTAGAGAAAATGCAGGAATTTCTACTGAGAAAGTGCGACTTGGTTCGCCTTCTTGAGTGAGGTAGGAAAAATCGTAAGTGCCCATCATGATACCAGACGGTGTGGTGAGGTGAGTGCCACTGCTATATTCAAATGATTCGCCAGCTTTTAATACCGGTTCAACGCCAACAACGCCTTCGCCATCAACTTGTTGCATAGCACCTGTGGCGTTAACAATTTTCCAGTGACGATGTGTTAACTTGACCACGGATGTGCCTAAGTTGCGTATTGTAACGGTGTATGACCATACAAAGTGATTGGCTGCCGGCGAAGACTGTTCGTTTAAATATGCAGGTTCGACGGAGACTTCAATGGCGTGCGTGGTTTTGCTGTACATATCACTCTTTCTAGCTTTTCTTTAATAATCAAGTAACGACTATTGTCACGATAAATGAGTGTGAAAGTAATTGCCAGCTATTTTAGGGGCGCTAGTAAAAGAAGTGTTAACAAGAAGTGCTTGACTTTTTATTATTTTCTGATAGGTTGCTGACAAGAATTTGGAAGAAAAATTCTTAGCTTTTACTACTGATGATACTTTATTTGGCTTATTGCCTATAATAAATGGATGCGAAAGCATCTGGTAAGAATTTCTGCAAAAAGGCGTTCTTCCCTGGAGTTTGGCAAAGAGTTACTGATCCAGGTCAGTCCAGATTCTGTATAAAACATAATAATGTGTTTTGTACGACTTTCTAACGCCTTTTTTAGGAGACTTCTCTATGGCTACTGGTACCGTTAAATGGTTTAACCCAACCAAAGGTTTTGGCTTTATTCAACCTGCTGAGGGTGGTGCTGATGTATTCGTACATATTAGTGCTGTTCAAGCTGCCGGCCTTAATGGTTTGGAAGAAAATCAGCAAGTAAACTATGAGCTTGCTACCAACAAGGGTAGAACCTCTGCAGTTAATCTGCTAGTTGAAGCTGCGTAACGAGAGGAGGTAAGCATAG
>CAYGPX010000208.1:0-3102 GCA_964351935.1 uncultured Rickettsiales bacterium
GGGCTCATGTGTGGGATGTGTAGTCTAGCTTGTCTTGCTTTAGATATGCTTTTCTTATCCATGCGAATCTAGATGGAGCAAATTTACATGCCACACATATCCATAAAGCGGACTTAAAATCGGCTTCTTTTGTGGGAGCTAACCTTGAACTATCTGATTTAAGCTTCTCAGATGCAAAGGGTGCAAATTTTAAGGGTGCTATTTTAAAAGGTGCAAACTTAAGCGAAGTAGTAGTGGAAGGAGCTAACTTTAGCGCCACCGATTTACAAAACGCTCAGCTTTATGGTGTGGATATGCAGCAAGGAAAATTTGACCAAGCAAACCTAAAAGGTGTATCATTCAAAAAGCAAGAGAGTAAAACGGAGAAACCAATAGCAGACCTTGAGAAACAAAATATACCAGTTTTGCAAGTCCAATGATGCACTAAAAATATACGCTTTCTTTCGAAGAAGTGTTAGTTTTTCATGTGGATTTGTTTTGGCTTTTTCAATCGCTATATTGCCAATAGAGCCCGCGCTTTCACAATCTTCACCTAAAAGTGTCGTTCCAAAAAACGATAATTCACCACCGGTTATTATACGTAAAGAAGCTGATTTTAATGCCAAAAAACAAGAAGAAAAAGAAAACCATATTTATGGTGATGGATTGAGTGTAAGTGAAATAGTCACTTACGTAGAAAAAATGAGACCGCGCCTACGTTCAGGCAAATACATCGATATTACAAAGAAGTTTAAACGCTTTTCTTCTGTTGTCAGAAAAGTGGGGAAAAACTATATCCGAGTGCTTAACCTCGATGATGCATCTTTTTCAGGAGATGATATGAGTCGTACAAGTTTTGCGCTCAGTAGCTTAAAAAATACAAACTTTGCTGGTGCAAATTTGCAAAACACAGTGTTTGCTTATGCAGACTTGCAGCATGCAAATTTTAGTGGAGCAAACCTAAAAGGTGCTGATTTTAGCCATGCTAACTTACTCTCGGCTAATTTTACAGGAGCCAACTTGGATGGAACAAATTTTTATCAAGCAGAAATAGAAAGTATAAAAGCAGCAACACCTAAGGATATAAAAAAAATAAAAGATGCTGTTGGTTTTTACCGTGTGCAATAATTCAGCTTACTGAGCTACCCATCCACCATCCATAGAAAGAGCAGACCCAGTAATGGATGCCGCATCAGCGCTGCATAAAAACACAGTAAATGCGCCAATCTGTTCAGGTGAAACAAACTCTTTCGAAGGCTGTTTTTCTGAAAGTAGTTTTATTTTAGCTTCTTGCCCACTAATGTTCTCTGCACTGGCAATGGCGTCAATTTGCTTTTGAACTAATGGTGTAAGTACCCAGCCAGGGCAAATAGCGTTGCAGGTAACACCACTTCCAGCGGTTTCAAGCGCTACAGACTTAGTCATCCCTACAATCGCATGTTTAGCAGAAACATAAGCAGTCTTCTTTGCTGATGCCACGAGGCCATGTGCAGAAGCAATGTTGATAATCCTTCCATAACCACGTTTCTTCATAGAGTTTACCGTATGGCGTATGGTGTGGAACGCTGAAGAAAGATTAATCGCAATCACTGCATCCCATTTTTCTGGTGGAAAATCTTCAATTAAATCTACGTGTTGAATACCTGCATTATTTACTAGAATGTCAACATTTCCCAAATCATCGCGAGTTTTATCAATGAGTGTTGCTATTTCACTAGGTTTAGAGAGATCTGCACCGCAATAGCTGGTTTTTATATTATAATTTTTTTCGAGCTCAGAGCGTTGAAGTGCAATTTCACTTTCATCCCCAAAACCGTTAAGCATGACATTGCATCCACTTTTGGCAAGAGAATCGGCTATGGCCTTCCCAATACCGCTGGTAGATCCTGTAATAAGTGCAACTTTTCCCTTAAGGTTTGCTACTGTCATTTGTTACCTTGCTACTATTTGGGGTGGATGTGTCAGTGCTATTAGTTGTATCCTCAGACGTTGCTTTTATGCTTGTTCGTTTTTGAAGTTCTGATTTTCTAGCCGCTGAAATATCTTGAACTGTATCAAGATTAGCCTGATAAAGATTGGCGTCACTAAGGTCGGTACGTTGCAAGTTAGTGTAACGTAAGGTGGCATAGCTTAAATTGGTATTCCTAAAAATACTTCCCTCTAACGATGCATTTGTAAGGTTAGACGAGACAAAATAAGAGCCTTGTGCATTTGCTCCTGAAAGATTAGCATTTGAAAAATTGCTTCCATCCAAGCGGGCATTTCGCATGGTAACACGATTCAAATTACTTCCTTCCAAGTTACTTTTCACTATGAAAATACCATCCATTTCAGCGCTATTAAAACTTGTTCCAATAAGGTTGCTACCTGAAAGATTGGCTTTCTTAAGTATAGCGTTTGAAAAGTCTGCATAATTAAGGTTAGCTTGCTGGAGGTTAATACCGCTAAGATCAAGAGACTGAAAATTAGTGTATGTTAGATTAGTTTTTCTTGAAATAATTTGTGAAACATCACTCATGGCACCGCGCTTTACAAAATCAGTTAAAGTTCTTTTATCAAGGCTGCTGTTGAGTAATAGTAAATTGGTGACAATAGCTCCGGTAGTTTCAGTATTAATAAAATCGGTGTTTTTGGCGCTTGCTCCCCACAAAATGGCATTATTCAGTTTTGCACCATTAAAGTTTGCGCCCCAAAGAAATGCACGTGTAAGGTTTGCTCCAATCAGGCTGGTAGAGCGTAAGTCGGTATCTTGCATCTCAGCAGAAACTAAGCGCGCACTATCAAGCTTTCCTCTAACAAACTGAGCTTGTGTTAAATTAACTCTTTCTAAATTTGCACCACTAAAGTCAGCCCATTGTAAATTGGCATTGGTAAGGTCAGCGTCTACAAAGTATGTGTTTTTTAAACTACTCCCCTGCAAATTTACTTTGGCAGCAACCACGTTGCTGAAAATACCGCCATGTAAATCGGCCTGAGATATATCTGCCTGTTGTATATCCGCATTTTTAAAGTTTGCTCGCGCCATTTTTGCTTCTTTAAAGGAGGTATTAAAACAAATAGCCTCTTTGAATGAAGCACCCTCTAAGTTTGCTTTATAAAACTTTGCACGTGTTAAGATAGCGC
>CAYGPX010000209.1:0-3074 GCA_964351935.1 uncultured Rickettsiales bacterium
CCGTTCACACCAACCCCTCCCCACCCCGCTGCCGAACATCTTCTTGAAAAGGGAAATTATTTTTGGAATCGCCGCATGTTTGTCTTTAAAGCCTCATGCTATTTGGAAGCATTAAAAACATTTTATCCTGATATCTTCCACCATGCAGAAGCATCGGTTTTAAAATCTACGAAAGATTTAGATTTCATCCGCTTGGATGAAGAAAGTTTTGCACGCTGTGAATCCATCTCGATTGATTACGCTATTATGGAAAAATCATCCAAAAGGGCGATGATTACGCTTGATGCCAACTGGAGCGATGTTGGCTCGTGGGGATCGTTATGGGAAATTTCAGAAAAAGATAGCGATGGCAACAGCTGCAAAGGGGATGTGGTTATTCAAGATTGTCATAATAATTATATTTATTCGCAAGACAAACTTACCGCTGCCATTGGTGTAGAAAATTTAATTGTGGTCGATACTAAAGACGCACTTCTGATTGCTAATAAAACTACCGGCAATATTCGCAACATCGTGGCACACTTAAAAGCGCAAGACCGTACGGAATTAGAATCTCACCGCGTAGTCTATCGCCCTTGGGGACATTATGATAGCATCTGCCAAGGTGAGCGCGATAAGGTCAAACGTATTACGGTTAAACCAGGTGCAAAGCTTTCCACTCAAACGCATGTGCATCGTGCTGAGCATTGGGTGGTGGTAAAAGGAACGGCTGAAGTGAGAAAGGGTGACGATGTATTTACACTAAACGAGAATGAATCGGTTTACTTGCCCAAAGGAACCATTCACTCACTTGCCAATAAAGGCTCTGAACCGCTCGAAATTATTGAAGTACAGACAGGTTTATATCTTGAAGAAGATGATATTGTAAGATTAGACGACGTATATGGAAGGACATAACATGCCAAAAGTAGCACTCATTACAGGAATTACGGGACAAGACGGGGCTTATTTGGCAGAATTTCTGTTGAAAAAAGGCTATATTGTTCATGGAATGAAGCGTCGTAGTTCTCTGATTAACACCGACCGTATCGACCATCTTTACCAAGATCCGCATATTGAGAATCGTAACCTATTCCTGCATTATGGCGACATGACCGATAGTATGAATCTTACGCGTATTGTGCAAGAAGTACAGCCTGATGAGATTTATAACCTCGCAGCAATGAGCCACGTGCATGTCTCGTTCGATACGCCAGAATATACCGCCAACGCCGACGGTATCGGTACATTGCGCTTGCTAGAAGCTATTCGTTTGCTTGGGCTAACTAAGAAAACAAAAATTTATCAAGCATCCACCTCTGAGCTTTATGGTTTAGTACAAGAAGTACCGCAAAAAGAAACCACACCGTTTTATCCGCGCAGCCCTTATGCTGCTGCAAAAATGTATGCCTATTGGATTACGGTCAATTACCGTGAAGCTTACGGCATTTTTGGCTGTAACGGTATTTTGTTTAACCATGAATCGCCCATTCGTGGTGAAACATTCGTGACGCGCAAAATCACCCGTGCTGTTTCCAACATTGCTCTTGGACGACAAGACATGCTCTACCTTGGTAATTTAGATGCCAAGCGTGACTGGGGGCATGCCAAAGATTACGTGCGCATGATGTGGATGATTTTGCAAGCCAAAGAAGCCGAAGACTGGGTGATTGCTACCGGCGTCACCACCACCGTGCGTGATTTTGTGCGTATGGCATTCGCCTATGTGGGCGTTGAGCTTGAGTTTCAAGGCAAGGGCGAAAAGGAAAAAGCATTCGTAAAATCATGCTCCAACCCTGACTATCAAGTGGAAATCGGCAAAGAAGTGCTGGCGGTTGACCCGCGCTATTTCCGCCCGACGGAAGTAGAACTGCTGATTGGCGACCCGACTAAAGCCAATAAGAAGTTAGGCTGGGTTCCTGAGTACGACCTAAACGGTCTTGTAAATGACATGATGAAAAGTGACTTAAAACTCATGCAAAAAGAGCAGTATCTTAAAGATGGTGGATACGTTACCAAGAATTACTACGAGTAACATAGATGGATAAACGCAGCAAAATTTATGTGGCAGGGCACCGTGGCTTAGTAGGCTCTGCCATTATGAATAACCTTGCGAAGAAGGGTTATAGTAACATTATAACACGTACCCATGCCGAGCTAGATTTAACCAATCAAGCCAACGTCGCCAGCTTTTTTTTAACCGAAAAACCTGAATATGTGATTCTAGCCGCGGCTAAGGTGGGTGGCATTGTGGCGAACAACACCTATCGCGGTGAATTTATCTACGATAACATGATGATCCAAAACAATGTGATTCATCAATCGCACCTGCATGGCGTGAAAAAGCTTTTATTTTTGGGTAGCACCTGTATCTATCCTAAGAATGCACCGCAGCCTATGCGTGAAGATAGTTTACTAAGCTCTGAGCTTGAATATACCAACGAGCCTTATGCGATTGCCAAAATTGCTGGCATTAAAATGTGTGAAAGCTACAATCTGCAATATGGCACCAACTTCATAGCAGTGATGCCAACAAACCTTTATGGCCCAAATGATAATTTTGATTTGGAAAAATCGCACGTATTGCCTGCGCTGATTCGCAAAATCTATCTGGGCAAGTGCCTGGAAAATAATGATTGGAACACGATAGAAGCAGATTTAAACCGCCTGCCTATTGAAGGCGTAAGCGGTAAAAACACGAAGGACGAAATACTTGCAAAGCTGTCTCACTTTGGCGCGCGAATTGGAAACGGCATGCCAAGCGTCGAAATTTGGGGCAGCGGCAAACCAATGCGCGAGTTTTTATGGTCGCAAGATATGGCGGATGCCTGTGTGTTCATCATGGAGAATCGTAATTTCAAAGATACCCATCACGCGGATAGCAAGGAAGTGAAAAACACCCATATCAATATCGGCAGCGGCACGGAAATCAGCATCAAGGCTCTGGCCGAATTAGTAAAATGCACCGTAGGCTTTGGCGGCTCATTGGTTTTTAACACCAGCAAACCCGACGGCACCATGCGCAAACTGACCGACGTTTCAAAACTTCACGCTTTGGGCTGGAAACATAAGGTAGCGCTTGATGAGGGTGTGCA
>CAYGPX010000210.1:0-3066 GCA_964351935.1 uncultured Rickettsiales bacterium
TGATGAGGGTGTGCAAAAACTTTACGATTGGTATATCAACCAATGACTTTTACAATCGCCAGAAAACTGAAAGAGCAATTTGTCAAACATCACCATGCCAATTGGGCGATGATGGATCAGGCGATTGTGTCCGGTTCTAACTTTTTGATGGGGATTTTGCTTGCACGAATTTTGGGCATTGCTGAGTTTGGTGTGTATTCTCTGGCAATGCTGGTGGTACTTTTTGCCAATATGGTGCAGCAATCGGCTATTAATGCGCCGATGATGAGTATTGGTCCTAAGCAAGAAAAAGAGAATGAGGTAGGCTATTACGGCGGGGTTGTCATTCAAGCTATTCTATTCGCCCTGCTTTCTGCTGTGCTTACCTATATTGGTGTGCAATTGCTATCACATTATGCTGAGGGCTGGAACATTTTGGCTTTGAGCTTACCACTCTCAATAAATGTATTTTTGGTACAGTTGCAGGACTTTCTCCGCCGTTATTTCTTTGTGGTGAATAAGGCTAAGCTGAGCTTTATCAGCGATACAATACGCTATCTTGGCTACTTAATTATTTTGGCACTTTACCTCTTTAACTCTTCCGCATTAAGCACTGAGAAAGCATTTTGGTTTTCATCACTCACGGCATTAATGTCGTTGCTATATATATTGCCGCAACTACGTGTATTATCATTTTCCTTTACTAGCTTTAAACACTGCCTTAAACGCCATTGGGATTTTTCTAAATGGCTTTCTGCCAGCGCATTGTTACAATGGTTCTCAGGCAATATTTTTACGATTGTAGCAGGTGGTATGCTGGGTGCATCAGCGGTGGGTGCGCTCAAAGCGGCGCAAAGTTTGCTTGGCATCACGCATATTGTGTTTTTGGCGCTAGAGAACTTTGTTCCCATGAAAGTAGCAAAGCTTTACCACGAAGGGAAATTAAAAGAAATGAAGCGTTATCTGATGAATACGGCAGCCGTTGGTATGAGTATTGTATTGCTGGTGGCGGGTGTATTCACACTCTTTGCCGATTTCTGGTTCGGACTGCTTTTTGGTGAAGATTTTTTGCATTATAGCTATTTAATGGGGTGGGTGAGTGTGTTTTATATCGGGATGGCCATTATGTTACCCATTCGCTTTGCTCTGCGTGCTATGGAAGAAACCAAGGTGTTGTTCTGGATATATTGCTTCATTGCGCTTTTAAGTGTTACTACGGTTCATTGGGTAATAAATCAATGGGGTGTGGTGGGTGTGCCTGCTGCCTCTATTGTGGTACAAATTATACTAATTGCTGTAACTAGCATTGTTTTGAGAATTAAACTAAAGCAGCATCTATCAAATTTAAATGGCTAAGAAAAGAGTTTAAAAATGTGTGGATTATTATTTACAAACCTAACGTATAGCAAAGAGGCTTTTCAGGGAGCGCTTGCAAGCATGAGCTACAGGGGTCCCGATGTGCCATGCAATTATGCTGAGCATGGTATCTTCAAATTGGGGCATAATCGCCTTTCCATTCTTGATAAAGATTCACATGCAAACCAGCCATTTTATTCAGACGATAAACGCTTTGTAATCGTTTATAACGGTGAGGTGTATAACTACCTTGAGTTAGCAAAAGAATATGACATTGACCTACATACCCATTGCGATACAGAGTTAGTGTTAAAGCTCTATCTGAAGCTTGGGGAGCGCTGTTTAAATCTGCTTAACGGTATGTTTGCATTTGTGATTCTTGATCTAAAAACAAACGAGTTTTTTGCAGCAAGAGACCGTCTGGGCGTAAAGCCACTCTATGTTTATCAAAAAGGTGATGCTTATATTTTCAGCTCTGAAGTTGCTCCCATTCTTGCGCTGACAAAAGATAACAAGCTCGATGAGATTGGTATTCGCCAATATAAAAAACTAAGAACCTTCTTTAATGGCAGAACCATTTATTCAAACATTAAGATGTTTGAAGCAGGCTGTTATTTTAAAAACCAGAAGAAACAACGCTTCTGGGAACTTCCGTTAGAGCACAAGGCAGCACCCTCAAAAGAAGAAGTGCACGAACTACTTACCAGCGCTGTAAATTACCGCATGATTGCCGATGTGCCGCTAGGCTCTTATTTAAGTGGCGGGCTGGACAGCACAATTATCGCAAAGTTGATTGCTGATAAAAAACGTGACCACTTCCATACATGGACCGTTGGCTTTGAAGATAATAATGAGTTTAAATGGGGACGAATTGCCGCCGAGCATATCAACTCTGATCAGCATGAAGTGCTGATCAACAATGATGAGTTTATATCACTTTTAAAAGAGATGGTAGCCATTAGAAAAGAGCCTATTTCAGTGCCTAATGAAGTGCTTATTTATAAAATGACTAAAGAGGCAAAGCAATATAGCACTGTATTATTAAGCGGTGAAGGAGCGGACGAACTATTCTTTGGTTATGACCGCATATTCAGTTGGGCCAATGAAAACAAGTGGGACATCAAGTCATTTTCAGAAAAATATGCTTATGGAAGCGATGCAGACTATGAGATTGTAGAAGATGCTCTCTCACCATTTGTGAATAAATATGACAGCTGCATTGATATTGTGGCGGCATTTTTTCAAACCAGCCATTTACATGGATTACTTAGACGTTTGGATAGTGCAAGCATGCTAGCTGAAGTGGAAGCGCGCGTGCCGTTTGTGGATTATCGTTTTATTGAACGTATGGCCGGTGTGCCTTATAATGCACGCACCAGCAGCGATTGTCCTAAAAAGTTACTAAAAGATGCGTTCAGGGCTGAACTTCCCGAGAGTATTATAGACCGTCAGAAAGTTGGTTTTCCTGTAAATGTAAACACAGTTTTACCTGAAAATGCGACAGGCGAGCAAGGCTATGATAGATGGCTCAGTCTGAATCTTGAATTATTACAAAATGTTATTTAATAAGCGAGGCTTAACAACATGATTATTGGCTATACCACAGGTGTGTATGATTTGTTTCATATTGGGCATTTGAATTTACTTAGAAATGCAAAAGCAATGTGTGACCGGCTTATTGTTGGTGTGACCTCCGATGAATGCGGTCGGTACGAGGGGGGCGTGTGGTGG
>CAYGPX010000211.1:0-3025 GCA_964351935.1 uncultured Rickettsiales bacterium
TTGTGGATGCGCAATTTTTACACCACATAGCCACACGGCTTTTTCTTCGCCCTGCTTGGCATCAACAAAACGATGCACATCAAACCCATTGCCGATGCGTGTTTCGCGGCTGCCAGATTGGGTTAGCAGCTGGTTGATATGGTCTAAATCTTCTGCGGTGGTAATTTTAAAGTTACGCCAAGAGCCTGTCACCAGCGAGACGGTTTCGCCAATTTCTTCAAACAAGGCGGCATCGTCGGTCACTTTTTTGTTCTGGTGTTGGGTATGTGCCTGCAAAATATCCTGATAGCGGAAACCTTGTGGTGTTTGGATGGCATAGACACCGTTGCGATTGACTGTTTTGCCCATCGCTTCGTTTTTGCCCATTCTGAGCGTATCCACCACGGCAAGTGCGGGGATGGCGGCTTTATGGGTTTTTAGCCCATCAATCACGCGGGAAATAATGCCATGGCTCACCAGAGGCCGTGCGGCATCGTGAATCAATACATATTCAGGTTGAAGCTGCGCAATGCTTGAAAGGCCAAGATTGACCGATTCTTGTCGTTCTTTCCCGCCTTGTACGGGCGGAAGGAGGTTTAGCCCTTCGGTGGATTGTTGGTAAAGCGTGTGGCAGCCTGCATCATAAATCACCCGCACGGCATCCACTTTGGGGTGCGATAAAAACTGCTCAATGCAGGTGCGGAGCACGGTTTTTCCGTTGCTGAGCTTCAGGTAGGGTTTGGGCGTGTCGCTTTGCATGCGGGTGCCATTTCCGGCAGCCATAATGAGTGCGATAATGTTCGTTTTATGCATATAAGGCTCGTAAATCTTGCTAAATTCTGGATTTTACTCTATAAAACGCAGCGCATAACATAACGGCAGAGCTGAACAGTGTCTATTCAAATCGGCAATTTCTCTATCGATAACCCAGTCATTTTAGCACCTATGTCGGGTGTGACCGATAAACCGTTCCGCCATTTGGTGAAGCAGTTTGGTGCAGGGTTGCTGGTATCTGAGATGATTGCAAGCCGCGCGATGATTATGGAAACGCGCGATAGTTTGAAAAAGGCCGAGCTTTCGCCAATTGAAGATTTAACCTCGGTGCAATTGGCAGGGTGCGAACCGCACTATATGGCAGAAGCCGCCAAGCTGAATCAAGATATGGGCGCAAAGATTATCGATATTAACTATGGCTGTCCCGTCAAAAAAGTGGTGAATGGCTATGCCGGTTCAGCGCTGATGAGGGACGTGCCGCGTGCCACCAAAATTTTGGAAGCAGTGGTGAAGGCGGTCGATATTCCCGTTACACTCAAAATGCGTACCGGTTGGGATCATGATAACCGCAATGCACCAGAGCTTGCACGAATTGCCGAAGATATTGGCATTAAAATGCTGGTGGTGCATGGGCGCACGCGATGCCAGATGTATAACGGCCATGCAGATTGGTCGTTCGTGCGTAAGGTGAAAGAGGCGGTAAAAATTCCTGTTATCGTGAATGGTGATATTATCAGCTACGACGCGGTAGATAGAGCACGTGAAGAATCAGGTGCTGATGGCGTGATGATTGGGCGCGGAACTTACGGTCGCCCATGGTTTATCAGTCAAGTGTCGCACTATCTCATAACAGGTGAGAAATTGCCTGAGCCATCGCTGCTCACCCAGTATGAAACAGTGATGGAACATTATGAATCTATTTTAGAACATTACGGTACGGTGTGCGGTGTACGCTTGGCGCGTAAACATTTGGGCTGGTATAGTAGTGGCATTCATGGCTCGACGGTGTTCCGTAAAGATGTGAATAAGCTTTCCGATCCAAACGAAGTGCGTGAGCTGACCAAAGCTTTCTATTCCGATGCGCTTGATCAAGGGTTTGAGCGCCCTGCGCTAGCGGCTTAAGTGTTTTTATTTTTATTCTTATTCTTATTCTTCTTTTTCTATGCAATACTATTAAGTAGTTAATTTACTTAAAGGAAATGGCGATGCGTCAAAACGGCTTTACATTATTAGAACTATCAATCGTGATTGTAATTATCGGTTTGATTGTAGCCGGCATTAGTGCCGGGCAGAGTTTGGTGAAACAAGCACAGTTGCGTCAAGTGAACTCAGAAATTTCTAACTATCGTGTCGCGTTTAACAGCTTTAAATTGCAATATGATAAGCTTCCGGGCGATATGGTGAACGCGTATGCCTATTGGGGTGTGGCAGCCGGTTGTACAGATGCATTAGCCGCACCGGGTGGAACTGGGTGTAATGGTAATGGTGATGGTGATATCCGTTATGATGATGAAGGTTATAGAGCGTGGCAACATCTTGGTCTGGCTGAATTAGTGGATGGCACTTTTACAGGTGCTGGCATTGGTGCTGGTAATAATGTAGCAGATGTAGGGGTGAATGTGCCACCGGCTGCCTATGGTGGTGGTAGTGCCGGTTATTCGATTATGTGGGATCAAGAGATGAACTCATTTGGTGCGCCCCTTGATATAAATATTATTCGTTTTGGAGCGGAGCGTAGTACTTGGAATACGAACAATGCAGTTATTTCAGCCGTGGATGCCTATGCAATTGATGCGAAGTATGACGATGCAGACCCTGGCAAAGGGCAAGTGTTTACAGATAATGGAGCTGATTTTGCAGCAAATGCGTGCACCACGGGATCGCATCCAAGTACTACTTACGATTTGTCTGTAGAAACTGTGGAGTGCATGATGCAGTTTTCGATGCGGTAATGAAGTTAAGAGCTGGGTGTCCAGTAGCGCTTGCGGTTTAAGCGCTTTTGTTAGAAAATAATCTAGATATCCAAGTAGGATTGATGCATAATCCTGCGCTATGAAAATCGCATCGTTTAAACAATCATCCCTCTGGCGTTTTGTACGTAGCAAGCTGCTGCGTACGCGCAATTTGGCTGCAATTTTGGCATTTGCCAGCGTTGTTTCAGTGATTGCAACCTATGTAACGATTGCGCGTTCTGAATCTACCTTTGAAACCGACCCAAGAAGCATTATGGGACTGTTGATGACCAACTTGGTGTTGGTGCTGGGGTTGATGG
>CAYGPX010000212.1:0-3005 GCA_964351935.1 uncultured Rickettsiales bacterium
CGCCCCAACCGCTAATACCATTTGATCCTACAATCATCCCATGCGATATTGCCATTACAACTACGACAACGAGCATCACTGCCACACTGATCCTTATAACCATAGCTTGTGCCATCCTCATTGGGCTCAAAAAGACCAGAAGGCATAATATTTGTCCAGCTATCGCTCTCTGGATTGCGCGCAAGCTCACCCCTTGGTACTAACAATAATACCGCAAGAAAAAGTAGCGCCAAAAGTAAGAACAACCAGAACCGTTTTCGCATTACTTCAATCTGTTGCTCACTGATATAAAACATCCTGCCTCGACAACCAGCCTTCACCTTGGCTGATAGCAAGACCACTCTATCCTACAATGGATTATAAATAAAAGAAGTTAAAAAAGAGTTAATTAATGGGAGGGATTCTTTGAACTCGAGTCTATTTACAAAACTTTTTTATTGTATTACATAGAAACAACTTCAAAGTCTATCATGCTACTAGGCAGTTGCTTCATCCAGCTTTTCTTTTGTATAGCAAAGGCCACGATAAACCTCTCGAAGGCGCCTTTTATCCCCCTCAGACATCCTTACTTGCTTTGTGGTAACTGCTGAAGCATCACTTGACTCAACAGCCGCTACTGAAGTCCCCTCTTTAGTGCCTTGCCATTGACGCGAAGCATCAGCACCTCTTTCAGATGGAAGAGCAAACAAAGAAGGCTGCAACTGCGAAGCAGGAGACGCAACACGCAGATTTACCCTAGGTTTTTTGGAGGCAATAATGTTGGATTGTGCATTTTCATCACCATGCTTTGGCATAGTATTTTGTTCTTTTTGCTCTATCAATTGGCTTTGTGTATTTGAATCATCACTTTTAGAACCAAGTGACTTAATCGCCATTGATTGAGTCAACTCAAGGATCGAGTTATCACCGATACGCTCTGCATTATTTTTTAGAAAGCGTTCCGCACCTTTTATGGTGAAACCTTGAGTGTAAAGAAGTGACTTGATAATACTAACGAGTTTAACGTCCTGAGGGCGGTAGTAGCGCCGACCACGTCTTTTTTGAGGCTTAATTTGTTTGAATTTGGTGTCCCAGAATCGTAGCACATGCTGCTCAACGCCAAGCTCTTTTGCTACTTCACCAATGGTCCGTAATGCATTTTCTGATTTAACGCTCACGAGGCTTTACCGTCTATCCTAATGCTCGAAAATATTAAGAACTACTTTTCCGAAGATTGGTTAATATATTCTTTCAAAAGATTGGAAGCGTAAAAACTTACTGTTTTACGCGCCTTTATCACTGCCTGTTGCATCGTCTTCGGATTTCTTCCAACACGCTGTGCTTTTTCACGCACACGGAATGATCCAAAAGATGATATTTTTAGCACACCAGTTTCTTCTAAAGCATTCCCTAGTTCATCAAATACAGTATCAACCATATCCATAGATTCCGACCTTGAAAAACCAAGCTCTTGGTGTACGATATCTGCTAGGTAAGCACGGGTAATAGTTTTTTGCGACATTTGAGTCGTATCCTTGTCTGCGCCCTCATAAAAAACAACGGTTTGACACTAGCGCAAAGGTAGTGTCATGTCAATTGCTTTATTCAGGTTCAGCACAAGTTCCGCGCTGTCTTACTGTTCTTATAAGGTATTCAACTACTCAAAAGCAAGTAAAAAACTAACTATCTCAGTATTTTATTTCTTTTTTGACGAAAAAGCATTTTATTTTCTACCAGCGAACCACCGCTGAGCCCCACGTAAGGCCGCCTCCAAGCGCTTCGAAGATAACCAATTGACCTTTAAGAATTTTATTAGATTTGTCCAATTCTGCAAGTGCAAGAGGTATTGATGCCGCTGATGTGTTAGCGTGATGCCCAACCGTTAATGCAACTTTATCTGGTGCTACCCCCAACTTGCTGGCCACTTGCTTTAATATTCTAGCATTTGCCTGATGAGGAATAAGCCAATCAATATCACTGACAGATAGATTATTTCTTTCCAGTGCTTCGCGCACACCATGCTCCATTTTGGTAACAGCATGCTTAAACACCTCTGTTCCCTGCATCGTAAGCTTACCAACCGTACCAGTTGAACTCACCCCGCCATCGGCTTGCAAAATAGAACGTAGCGAGCCATCGGAATGCAGGTTAGTTGATAAAATACCACGCCCCTCTTCTTCACTCGCTTGCACAACCACCGCACCTGCGCCATCACCAAACAATACGCATGTTCCCCTATCTTCCCAATTTAAAATAGAAGACATTTTATCTGCACCAATCACTACAACAGCCTTAGCTTGCCCCGATTTGATAAAATTATCCGCAATAGAAAGAGCATAAACAAAACCGGAACACACCGCCTGTATATCAAACGCCGCACCTGTTTTAATGCCCAATTTCTCTTGCACCATCACCGCAGTTGACGGAAAAACAAGATCAGGCGTAGTGGTTGCCACAATAATTAAATCAACTTCATTTGCTGAAATACCAGCCTTTAAGATTGCTGCTTTTGCTGCTTCAGCCGCCATATCAGACGTGGCCTCATCTTCTCTTGCAATATGGCGCTGACTAATGCCTGTGCGAGAAACTATCCAGTCACTCGATGTATCTACTATTTTTTCAATATCCTGATTACTCAGCACCTTTTCGGGCAAATAAGCCCCAGTACCAGTAATGACTGCACGTGTCATAAGTCTATATCATCCAATTCTTGGTGCATTATAATATCACGATGAGCTGAGAACTCTTCTATAATGCGCTCATTAATTTTTTTTGCTGCAAGCTCATAAGCTACACCAATAGCATTGGCATTACCAACCGCATCTGAACCACCGTGGCTTTTCACTGCTATTCCACCAAGACCCAAAAACATAGCACCATTATAAAGCCTCGGATCCAACTTTTTAAATGCTTTTTTTAGCGAAGACTTAGCCAGAAATCCACCGATTTTCGCCACCAAAGAGGTGTTAAAGGCTTTTTTCATATAGTCCGTACTCAGCCGAGCAGTGGCGACGGCGGCTGATTAC
>CAYGPX010000213.1:0-1739 GCA_964351935.1 uncultured Rickettsiales bacterium
CAAATTGAATATGCGGCATCGGATGTTCTCCATTTACACAAAATTAAAGAAGTATTAGACGAAATGCTAGAACGAGAAGGACGTGCAGAGATGGCGGCTAGCTGCTTTTCGTTTCTAAAAACCCGTGCTGAGCTAGATTTGGCTGGTTGGGTGGATCACGATATTTTTTCGCATAGTTGATCTTAGTAACTATTCTGATAAAAAGGGTAAAGTCTATGGCATTACAAAAGTACGCGCTTATCCATCGTTTGCTGCATTGGTTGATAGCATTGGGTATTATTGGGCTTGTTACACTAGGGCTTTATATGAGTGGCTTAGAAAGCGGCCATCCTGATAGGTTGGAGCTTTATATGCTGCATAAGTCTCTGGGTGTGACGGTGCTGGGGCTTGCTGTGCTGCGTTTGATTAGCCGTGCCCTTACGTATATCCCGGCCATGCCTAATGGCCTTATGGGCGTTGAAAAGCTTCTGGCAAAGACAGTGCATGCTCTGCTTTATGTGGCGATGTTTGCCATGCCTGTTTCGGGCATTGTGATGTCAAATGCCGCAGGATATGAAGTGAAGTGGTTTGGATATGCGTTGCCTCGGGTGACAGAAAAGGCTGCTAAACTTGGGGAGTTTGCACATGAATCTCATGAGCTGGGTGGGTATATATTAATCGCACTTATTTCCCTTCATGTGTTGGGAGCTTTAAAGCATCGCTTTATCGATAGAAATAAAGATAATGATGTTTTATCACGCATGTTATAAATGAATGTTTTAATGATGAAAAAGCAGAATGAAATTATGGATGTGAAACCCTGTAAAGCTGAACGTGAGTCGGCTATGAAGGTTTTTTCTCGCGCAAGAGAGGCAATTGATGCGCTAGAAGAGTGGTTGGATGAGCCTTTTTTTAAAGCGGTTGATATTCTGTATGCCAGTAAAGGGCGAGTGATTTTAAGTGGCATGGGCAAGAGTGGTCATATTGCTCGTAAAATTGCAGCGACGCTTGCTTCTACAGGTGCTCCGTCTTCTTTTGTGCACCCTGCTGAAGCAAGTCATGGCGATTTGGGAATGGTGACGGAACAGGATGTTGTGGTGCTGCTCTCAAATTCTGGTGAGACAAAAGAACTTAAAGATATGGTGTTTTATTGTAAGCGCTTTTCAATCCCCTTAATTTCTATTGTGCGACGCAAGAAATCAGCACTTGTGAGTGCTTCTGATGTTGCTTTGATACTGCCTGAGGTGCCAGAAGCAACCACTGTTAACGCACCAACAACATCTACTACGATGATGTTGATATTAGGCGATGCGCTTGCAGTTGCATTGCTGGAACGAAGAGGTTTTAGTAGTGAGGAATTTGGAAAATATCACCCTGGTGGAAAGCTTGGCGCTGCATTCTTGAGAGTTTCAGAGTTAATGCACAAAGAAAAATCGGTGCCAATGGTGAGTAGAGATACGTTGATGGCAGATGCATTGATTGAAATGACGAGCAAAAGCCTTGGCTGTGCGGTTGTTGTTGATGATGGGCTGGAAGTGCTTGGTGTGATTACAGATGGTGATTTGCGCCGCCATATGGGGAAAAATATTATAGGCTCGATGGCAGAAGAAATAATGACGAAAGATCCGCTGACAATTCCTGTTAGTATGCTTGCTACGGAAGCCTTGGCGCTAATGGAAAAAAGATCAATCACTAGTTTAATCGTTGTTGATGGAAAAAAAGTAAAACGATTTGAGTTTATAGAATAATATTTTTCAAAT
>CAYGPX010000213.1:1749-2969 GCA_964351935.1 uncultured Rickettsiales bacterium
CGCAGGCGTTGCGTGAGGTAAAATGGTTGCGAGAGTAGTAAATACATTTAAAAAACTGATTGCAATGCTACTAGAGCCTGTCATCGGCTATACGCGACTTATATGGCTTGCAAAATATGGTTTATGGATTCTTGCGGCAATTATTGTTGGTTGGCTGCTTGTTATGCCGCTTTTAAGTCCCGTTCATGAGCGGTTTAGTCTTAATTTTTCTGCTATTCAAAAAGATGCTAGTGAAAAGCCAAAAATGCTAAACCCTCGTTTTCAAGGGTTGGATAGTAGTAATCAGCCATTTTATATCACAGCCGACAGTGCTACGCAGGAAAGTGAGGAGGTTGTGTTGCTGAGTAATGTAAGTGGTGATATGAGCTTAAGTGATGGTGGTTGGGCATCGGTTACAGCGGAGCATGGCACGATGTACACAGAAGAAAATCGATTGGTGTTGCAAAATAATGTGCATCTTTTTACAGGTGATGGTAATGAATTTATTACAGAAAAAGCGACTGTTTACACTGAAAAAAATATTATAGAAGGTGATGAGCCAGTAAAGGGGCAGGGGCCAAGTGGAAACATTAATGCTGGTGGATTTAGAGTGGAAGATGGTGGAAAGAAAATAATCTTTAACGACAGAGTAAAGCTGGTTATATATCCGGGAACACAAGGGTAAGTGAATATGAAAAAGTTTTTTCTAAATACAGGATTGATTGGCGCTTTGGTATGTGTGTTCGTTTTGCATGACGCCTTCGCGGAGCCTAAAAAGAACACTGATAATGAACCAATTGAAATTACCGCGGATTCATTGGAGGTGTTTAGGGTTGAAAATAAAGCAATCTTTACTGGAAAAGTAGAAGCTGTGCAGGCCGATATGCAACTTCATTCTGATGTGATGACGGTGTTTTACAAAGAGAATAAGAATACACAGAAAAGTGAAGATACTACGGGAATGAATAACTCTATTGAGCGTATAAAGGCGAGTGGCAATGTGTTTCTTTCTACGCCGGAAGAAACGGCACAAGGAAAGTTTGGCGATTACGATCTAGATAAGAGAGTGGTGAAGCTTAATGACCAAGTTGTTCTAACAAAAGGAAAAAACGTGGTAAAAGGCGATTACTTCGTATATAATCTGGACACTGGCCATAGTAAAGTGTGGTCTGAAAATAGTAGTGAAAGCAAAAAAGCTGAGCCAAGCGAGAAAAAAAATCAGCGTGTGCGTAGTGTTTTTG
>CAYGPX010000214.1:0-2919 GCA_964351935.1 uncultured Rickettsiales bacterium
ACAACCCCCGCCGAGGCAACACAAGCTATTGCAAAGTGCAGCGCTTGCTACTAGAGCGTCGGAACGAGTTTGCGATGCTGGGTGGCGTGCGCTTTGGGAGTACCATCACCTATGATGATGCTACTAAAATGGGTTTTGACCATGTGGCACTCTGCATGGGTGCTGGCAAGCCAACCGTCATCCCAATGAAAAATGCGCTGGCGCGTGGCGTGCGTACTTCGTCTGATTTCTTGATGGCATTGCAGCTAACGGGTGCAGCGAAAAAAGATTCTATCGCTAACTTGCAACTTCGCTTGCCAGCAGTGGTGATTGGTGGTGGCTTAACGGCTGTTGATACGGTGACAGAAGCACTGGCTTACTATCCTGTACAGGTGGAAAAATTCCTCCATCGCTATGAAACCCTCATTGCTGAAAAAGGCGAAGAATCTGTGCGTGCGGGCTGGGATGAAGAAGGTAAAATTGTTGCCGATACGTTTATTGAGCATGCCAAGGCCATTCGCATCGAACGTCAGCGTGCTGAAAGCGAAGGCAGAGAGCCTGCCATCAGCCAATTGCTAAAAAGCTGGGGTGGTGTGAAGCTGGTATATCGCAAAACCCTGCAGGATGCACCGAGCTATCGCTTAAACCATGAAGAAGTGGAAAAAGCCATGGAAGAGGGGCTAGAGCTGGTAGAAAATGCGACACCGCAAGAGGTGATGCTTGATCAATATGGGCATGCTAAAGGCTTGGCAGTGAGTATACGTGAAGGCGAAGAGGTAAAGGATATTATCCTGCCTGCTTATAGTATCTTCATGGCGGCGGGTACGAATCCAAACACAGTGCTACAACGCGAAGACCCTGAGCATTTTGAACTGCATGGTAAATATTTCCGTGCCATTAACGAAAAAGGCGAAACCGTAGTACCAGAAGCGGGTATTTCTAAGCCAAGCGAGCCTCAAATGCTGATTAGTAAATCAGATAACGGCAAGTTTGTGAGTTTCTTTGGCGATTTGCACCCTTCGTATGTGGGTAATGTGGTGAAAGCGATGGGAAGTGCCAAGCAAGGCTATCCGTTTGTGACGAAGGCATTGCAGCATGCTAAACCACTTGATAATCGTGGTGCACAGGGCTTTATTGCGGGCATTAACGAAGCGCTACGCGCTGAAGTGTTCAAAGTAGTGCGCCTGACACCTAACATTATCGAAATTATCGTTAAAGCACCGCAAGCGGCACGTAATTTTAACCCTGGTCAGTTCTATCGTTTGCAGAATTAAGAAACAACTCCCACGAACGCACCTGCTCCCAAAGCGCAGGCCACCACTCTTGCTATGGAAGGGCTAGCACTTACTGGCGCGTGGGTAGATAAAGAAAAAGGCCTACTTTCAACCATCGTGTTAGAAATGGGTGGTTCGTCTGATTTATGTGCTTATTTGAAAGAAGGTGAATCGGTTGTGTTGATGGGGCCAACAGGCACGCCAACTGAAACGCCAGCAGGTGAAACGGTGATGCTAGTTGGTGGCGGACTTGGAAACGCGGTGCTGTTTTCTATCGGTAAGGCACTCAAAGAAGCTGGCAGCAAGGTGCTTTACTTCGCAGGCTATAAAAAAGCACAGGATCGCTATAAGGTAGAAGAAATTGAAGAGGCTTCAGATATCATCATCTGGGCGTGCGATGAAGCAACCTTTACGCCAGAGCGCCCTCAAGATCACGCTTTCCATGGCAATATAGTTGAAGCGATTAAAGCCTATGGAAACGGACTTCTGGGGCATGCGCCCATCAAGTTAGGCGATGTCGATCGTATTATTGCCATTGGCTCTGACCGTATGATGGCAGCCGTAGGCCAAGCCCGTCATACGGTGCTAAAAGAGATGCTAAAGCCTGAGCACGAAGCGATTGGATCTATCAACTCGCCTATGCAATGTATGATGAAGGAAATTTGTGCGCAATGTTTGCAAAAACATACTGATAAGCGCACGGGTGAGGAATATTATGTCTATAGCTGCTATAATCAGGATCAATGCTTGGATGAAGTTAACTTCCAGCATTTGAACGAGCGCTTAAAGCAAAATCAGGTGCAAGAGCGTCTGACAGCGCAGTGGATTGACCGTTGCCTTACCTCGTTAGAATTGCGCGAAAGAAAAGTGAGTTAGGAGCTAAAATGCTGAGATAATTGGGGAATGTAATACGCCTGTAATATTTGTGTTCTATACTACTTGCATCTGGAGAGAAAGGGGCAAAGAAACACGAAACAGGATGTGCCCCATGCATAAAGCAAAAACTACCTTTTTTTTACTGACCCTATTTGCGATTCTACTTTTCCCCGCAGTCCCGCATGCGGCGCTTGAGCATGCAGCAAGTTTTAATTTATTCAGTGCGGCAGAAGTAGAAAGCTTAAGTCAAGAAATTGGCCTTTTCTCGGTTTACATCGGTGCTATGTTGATGGGTGTCTGTGCCTTAGGAATTATGCTCTTTTGTGCATGGCTTGTACGTCAAACGATACAGCAAGTGCGAGAGCGCGAATATCGCGCTTGGTAATATCCGTCGTTACATGAAAACGTGACAACGTCATGAATAGTTCTCAAGTAAAGATTACTCATCATCCCACGGAGACACAGTCTTTTGAGGCGCCTTTGTTTTAGAGACATTAGAATCCTTTACAGAATCTTTTGACTTGTTCTTTAAATGGTCAAATACAGCAAAGGCTTGTGCTACCATACTGCTTGCATCACCTACATTAGCGGGTAGCAGAATGGTATTGTTGGTTTTGGCAAGCTCGCCAAATGCTTTAACATATTGTTCGGCAACTCTAAACGAAACGGCATCGCGACCGTTTGCCACTTGCATGGCATTTGCGACGGTGCGAATGCTTTCAGCTGTGGCCGTTGCAACAGCAGTAATGGCTTCTGCTTCACCTTTTGCACGATTGACTTGATCTGTCAG
>CAYGPX010000215.1:0-2908 GCA_964351935.1 uncultured Rickettsiales bacterium
CAGCTTGCGAACCAATATACTCATCACGTGTTTCAATTCCTATCACTTCTCTCTGTGGGCCTAATATTGGAATGCAATCAATCCCTTTCTCTCTCATCATTTTTTGCACTTGTGATCGTTCAAGCTGAGAACTAATAGTAAGCGGTTCTTTATTCATTATTTTAGAAACGCTGGCTCGCATAGTTAGGCCACGTAGCAAACCTCTGCGTACATCACCATCTGTTATCGTTCCGAGCAATCGCTTCGCTCCATCTACAACGAGCACAATACCAAGAGAGCCTTTATCAATTTGCTGAACGGCTTGCAGTAAATTGCTTTTTTCAAAAACTAATACTTCTTCTAATTTTACTGTCACTTATTTACTCTAATTACTTTTGCTGGGTTTCCAACTACAACGCTACCCTTTAGCACATCTTTTATCACAGCAGAACCTGCACCAACCACGCTATATTCACCAATTGTGATATTTTGAATAATGGTGGAACCAGCACCGACGTGAGAGCCTTGGCCAATATTAACACCACCACATAGTACCGCACCCGATGAAATATGACAATCTTTGTCTATTTTGCAATCATGTTCAACAATTGCTCCACTATTAATTATTGAATTACTGCCAATAAAAGTATTGGGCTGAACAATAGCACCCGCCATTACTTGAGCACCATCTTCTACTGAACAATTTTTTGCCACGATAGCGCTCGGGTGTATTAACTTTGTGAAATGATAACCCATAGAAGTAAAGTAATTAAAGACACGTGCGCGCTTTGAACAATCAGCAATAGAGCCGATACCATTAACTAACATAATTTCATTTGTCTTATAATTAGTAATAGTATCATCATTACCTAGATAAGGTGCAATTTGAGATGTGCCTTGTGCATTAACACCTGTCACACCAATTATTTTATGGCCAGACAATTGTAGCACGTCCGCAACAACATTTGCGTGGCCACCATCACCAATAATAATAACAGGCTTTTTCATAGGTTATAAAATAACTTCTTCAATACCAAAGTTTTTTGATGCTGGTTTATCATAGAGTTCCCACAGCGCTATGGGAGATTTGCCATTTCCCGGTCTTTTTATACATAAGTTTTTTTCACTAAAAGGCTCTCCAGCTCTGATATCGCAACTAGCGACAATACTTTTTCTTGCAATGGGTATATTTTTTAGCTCAGACAGTGAAGGCACCTTAATGCCATTGCCACGTAATATTTTAACTTCTTCAATCTGCTCTAAATAAATCCTTTTTTTACTTTCGTCCATTTCATCAATAAGGCGTATTTCATTCACCATGTCTTTTAGCTCTTTTGGCTCTAGTGATGCTTTATGGTCGGGGCCATCCATTGTTTTATCGAGAGTGAAGTGCTTTTCTATAATTTTTGCACCAAGGGCTGTGGCAGCCAAAGAGACCTCAATACCCGCGGTATGATCTGAATAACCTACAGGAAGGCCAAACGCCTTTTCCATAGTTGCCATTGCGTTGAGATTTACATCCTCATAAGGGCAGGGGTACTCAGTTGTGCAGTGCAATAAAGAGGTGAGTTCTTTTAAAGCATTTTTGCCGACACTACTATTAAACGCAGCTTTAAATGCTTCAATAGAAGGGCGCATATTGCTTTGCGTATAACCAAAAGCCAAAACAGATAACGCCTCGCGCACTTCTTCTAAATTAGACATACCGGTAGAAAGAACAACAGGCTTGCCTGTTTGAGCAATTTCGAGCAAGAAAGGAGCGTTAGTCACTTCGCCTGAACCAATTTTTATAAACGGCATATCAAAATTTTCTATTAAGAAAGCAAGACTTTCAGAATCAAATGGTGTTGAAAGGAAGGTTATTTCTTTCTTTTTACAGTACTGCTCTATTTCAAAATGATGCTCATGCTTTAATTCAAGTGATTTTAACATGGCAAACTGAGTTTCTTTTTTACCAGTATTAGCAATTTGGTATTCAGCTTGCTGAGCGTTAATGCTAACTAGATTTTCAGCCTTAAAAGTTTGGAATTTTACCGCATCAGCACCTGCATCAGCAGCAGCAGCCACTAGCTTTTTAGCAAGATCGAGCGACCCATTATGGTTTACCCCAGCCTCAGCAATAATGTAGGTTCTTTTAACTGGCATAGCTATATTCAAAAAATGGCTTTTTAAGCAACGATTTATAGTCTTGATTTTCTTCTAAAATTTTTACAATACGCGAAGCTGTTTTTCCATCGCCATATGGGTTGGCTACATTAGTGCAATCCAAAGCTAGTGCCGCCTTGATTGCATCACTAATTGAGGCTTCATTTGCCTCACAATTAACAACTGATTTGGCCTGCAAGCGCCCTTTTTGACGAGACCCTACGTTTACTGTGGCTATGCCAAACGATGGCGCTTCATAAAGGCCGCTCGAAGAGTTGCCAATCACCAAATTCACAAAATGCATCGTGTTTAAATAGCGCTCCATTCCTAATGAAATGTGAAACACAACATTTTCATTCTTATCGGCAAATTGTTTAGCGGCTTCAGTTAGTTTTTTGCCGTCCGTATCCGCATTTGAACCTGTGATAATAATACCCACGTCTTTAAACTTTTTAAGCGCACTTAAAAGCTCTTGAAATTGATCTTCGCAAGACTGACTATCAAGCGTTGCCGGATGAAATCTTACTAAGAAGTATAGTTCATATTCACCAATTCCTACATAATCCCGCCAAATTTCTTTTGTTGGAAACTCAGTTTTCATCACGATGTTATCTAAACCAGGGCTTCCAACATTAAACACATAATCACGATTCTCGCCCATTTGTTTTATACGCTCAACAGAGTGAGCATTGGTTGCAAAATGAATATGGCTGCATTTAGTAATGCTATGGCGGATAGATTCATCAAACGCCCCTTCGGTTACGTCACCACCGCAAATATGTGC
>CAYGPX010000216.1:0-2906 GCA_964351935.1 uncultured Rickettsiales bacterium
TCTTCTTGAAAAAAGAGTCTTAGCATACTCTCCAGTAAAATGTAGCAGGATCAATATCGATGATGTTTTAATGTTGCGTGAGTATATCTGTCAAAGCTGCTCAAACCCGGCTGAATGTGATGAAGAAAAGATTAAACAATGCAGAAACCTTTAACACCAATGTTCTGAAAGAAAACCAAAGAGCCAACCACATCGAGCCCACCTTTATTTACCAAAACACTCTCCTCCACACACCCTGCTTGCACCAATTGCTGATATAGGCTAAAAATAGAGGGAAACCCCATAAATGGAAGCCTCACCCTATGATTGGCAAGCTTAAAGGCATCATTGATAGTATTTTAGAAGACGCATTGCTTATTGACGTGGGCGGTGTGTGCTACCATGTGTTTGCCTCAGGTGCTACTTTGCGCCAAATGCCCCGCGCAGGCGAGGCCACCACCTTGTTTATTGAAACCCATGTGCGCGAAGATCATATCCATTTATTTGGCTTTGCAACAGAGGCTGAAAAAAAAGCCTTTCTGCTGTTGAATAAGGTGAGTGGAGTGGGCGCAAAAATGGCACTTTCTATTCTTTCTTCCGCAACACCTTCGCAACTGGCCACTGCTATTGCCGCGGGCGACAATGCACCGTTTCGTGCCGCCTCTGGTGTTGGGCCAAAGCTTGCAAACCGTATTTTAGTAGACCTAAAAGATAAATTCACCTTACTTGTAGGCGACAGCAGCTTTTCACTCGGTGCCATGCCCTCCTCTTCTTCACAGGCAAGTGCTGCCAACGAAGCAGGAAACAATGCCACCGGAGATGCCATTTCAGCCCTTGTAAACCTTGGCTATAACCGCAGTGATGCCTATACTGCCGTGGCGCGTGTTGCCGCTGCCAATGAAGATGCTGGGGTAAGTGAGCTGATACGTGCCGGACTCAAAGAGTTGGGAGGCGTGTAGATGAAAGAAGAAGATACGCGCCTAATAAACGGCCAACAACAAGAAGAAGATATCGCTGAAACGACCATGCGCCCTCAGATGCTGGATGATTTTGTAGGTCAAACTCAATCTAAAAGCAATTTGCGTGTATTTATTGAAGCCGCAAAGCAGCGCGGCGAGGCACTTGACCATGTGTTGCTTTATGGCCCTCCCGGGCTTGGAAAAACCACCATCGCACAAATCCTTTCACGCGAGCTTGGTGTTGGGTTTCGTTCCACCTCTGGGCCACTCTTGACCAAAGCAGGCGATTTAGCGGCAATTCTTACCAATCTTCAGCCTAACGACGTGTTGTTTATTGATGAAATTCACCGTCTAAACCCCGCAGTAGAGGAAGTGCTCTACCCAGCAATGGAAGATTTTAGCCTTGATCTTATCATCGGTGAAGGCCCAGCCGCCCGCACCGTGCAAATTGACCTGCCGCGTTTTACACTTGTGGGAGCTACCACTCGCATCGGCTTAATTTCTAATCCGCTGCGTGATCGTTTTGGCATCCCCACACGGCTGGAATTTTATTCTACAGATGAGCTCGAGCAAGTGGTCAACCGTGGTAGCCGCATGCTGAAAATGGATTTAAGCCCTGAAGGCGCTCACGAGATTGCAAAGCGCTCGCGCGGCACACCACGCATTACCGTGCGTCTTTTACGCCGCGTGCGTGATTTTGCCGCCGTCAATAACGATGGTAAAATTGATGCAACCGTGGCCGATGATGCATTAAGTCGTTTAGAAGTTGACCATGAAGGGCTAGATAGTGCCGATCGTCGCTATTTGCGTTTTATTGCCGAGCATTATGGCTTTAGACCGGTTGGGATAGAAACCGTAGCAGCTGCACTCTCTGAGCAGCGCGACACGCTGGAAGAAACCATTGAGCCTTACCTGATACAACGCGGCTTCTTACAACGCACACCACGTGGCAGAGTGCTTACCCCATTGGCATTCTCACATCTTTTAATGCCACTACCGCCCGAACAACCACAAGCCCAAGGCCAAATGGCCTTCTTAGAGGAGTAACTTAAGATGAAACGCTTTTTAATTCGAGGAATATTAGCCATTGTTGCTGTAATTGTATTGATTGCTGTTGCCGGATTTATGCTGCCTGAAAAACATCATGTGACGCGCTCTATCAAGCTCAATAGCCCGGCCGATATTGTTTGGAGTAGAATTTATAACTATGCCACATTGCCTGATTGGCACCCTAATGTGACAGAAGCGATTCAACTTGAAACAAAACCAGGGCAAGCAGAACGCTGGAAAATCATCTATGTGGATGGAAACTATATGGTGCTTGATAATGTGTTAGCAGAAGAGAAAGTGCTACTTAGTAGCCATATTGTTGAAACCAGCTATCCTTTTAGCGGAGATTGGATTTTTGAATTAAAACCCTACGGCGATGGCAAAACCTTACTTATATTAACCGAGAACGGCGTGATTCAGAATCCGTTTTGCCGTGTGTTTGCATCACTTATGGGATATGAATTTAGCGTTGAAGATTTTTTAAATACGCTGGCAACTTCCCTTAATCAGCCAAACACTCCTATTGAATTTTAATGCTTAGCAACCATGACACATACTTGTAATTTTAGGGTTTATTACGAAGATACTGATGCTGGTGGCGTGGTGTATTATGCCAACTACCTAAAATTTGCAGAACGTGCGCGCACCGAATTTTTAAGAGAAAAAGGCATCTCGCAATCTGAATTAGCACAATCGAAAGACTTGTTCTTTGTGGTGCGTCATGCCGAGCTTGATTTAGAAAAGCCCGCCCGTTTAGATGATATGCTAACCATCTCTACAACGATTGAAAGTAAGCGCGGTGCATCACTTGTGATGCTACAACACATTAGCAAGGGTGAGGTGTTGCTCGCACGGGTAAAGGTGCTGATCGCCTGTGTAGCAGGAAATTTTAAGCCTGCGCGGCTGCCAAAAGAAATG
>CAYGPX010000217.1:0-2897 GCA_964351935.1 uncultured Rickettsiales bacterium
TGCCGCCGCTTCAACGAATGATGAGAAAAGCGGATGCGGATCAAATGCACGTGATTTAAATTCAGGGTGGAATTGTACGCCAATAAACCAAGGGTGATTAGGGTTTTCAACAATTTCAGGCAATTTGCCATCAGGAGACATGCCAGAAAAACGTAAGCCTGCTTTTTCTAATGTTTCAAGGTAATTGGCATTTACCTCATAGCGGTGGCGGTGGCGTTCGCTAATCATTTCTTTGCCATAAATTTTATAGGCAAGAGAGCCCTTTTTCAAGCGGCAGCCATAAGCACCAAGGCGCATTGTTCCACCAAGATCACTTTTCTTGCTACGTGTTTGTTTTAGACCATCTTTTTCCCACTCGGTCATCAGCCCTACCACTGCATGTTCTGAGTCGTTAAACTCACTTGTAGTTGCATCAGGTATGTTGGCAAGATTTCTGGCTGCTTCAATCACTGAAAGCTGCATTCCAAAGCAGATACCAAAATAAGGTACTTTGTTTTCACGTGCGTAGGTAATAGCGGCAAGCTTACCAAGATACCCATCTTCACCAAAACCACCCGGTACTAAGATACCATGCACGTCTTTCAGTCGGTCTGGGGCGTTTTCAAGTTTGAAAGCGCGCGAGTTTACCCATTTTATTTTTACACGAAGCTCATTAGCAATGCCACCATGCTCTAGCGCATCAATAAGTGATTTATAGGCATCACTCAGCTTGGTATATTTGCCAACCACTGCAATGGTGACTTCGCCTTTAGGGTTGAGTGAACGTTCGCTAATTTTGCGCCATACATCAATTTGAGGAGTCTCTTCATAAGGCAAATTAAAGCGCTTTAGTACTTGAGTATCAATGCCTTCTTCATGATAGTTTGCTGGCACTTGATAAATGGTTTTAACATCCAGCGCTGAAATAACAGCGTCTTCAGGGATATTACAAAAGAGGGCAATTTTCTTTTTCTCATTTTCGGGTATTTCGCGGTCAGCACGGCATAGCAGAATGTCTGGTTGAATACCAATTGAGCGTAATTCTTTTACGGAGTGCTGCGTAGGCTTTGTTTTAAGCTCTTTAGCCGAAGGAATATAAGGCACAAGCGTGAGGTGAATATAGAGTGCGTGGTCACGCCCTAGTTCATAGCCCAGTTGGCGTATGGCTTCAAAGAAAGGCAATGCTTCAATATCACCCACTGTTCCACCAATTTCGCACAGAACAAAGTCGGTATCTTGCGTATCATTTTTAACAAATTCTTTAATAAGGTCTGTTACGTGCGGAATAACCTGTACGGTTCCGCCTAGGTAATCACCGCGACGCTCTTTTGCCAAAAGCTTAGAATAAATTTGTCCTGTGGTGACGTTGTCGCCTTTTTTAGCACTCACACCAGTGAAGCGCTCATAGTGGCCAAGGTCAAGGTCAGTTTCAGCACCGTCATCGGTTACAAATACTTCACCGTGTTGAGTAGGGCTCATGGTACCGGGGTCAACGTTTAGATAGGGGTCGAGCTTGCGCAGGCGTACGCTGTAACCGCGCGCTTGCAATAGTGCCCCAAGGCTTGCTGAGGCAATCCCTTTTCCGAGTGAAGAAACTACACCGCCGGTAATAAAAATAAAACGTGTCATGTTAGTGTTTATCCTTGTCTCTCATCATCACCAGTTTTACTCAGCCACCGGAACGCTAGGTGTAGCGGTAGGTGTTGTGCCATCGGTTGGTGCAAGAGGTACATTCAACGATGGGTTTTCAGATTCAGTAGCAGTGGCAGCATCGCTTACTGCTTCAGCAATCGATGTTTTTGCAAGGCCAGAGCGTGCTGTAATGGTTGCCATCGTTAGAGCGTTTGCCATAAATAAAATAGCTAAAAAAGCGGTGGCACGTGTAAGGGCGGTTGCAGTTGCACGGCCAGACATTAAGCCGCCGCCACCAGATGCTCCGCCTCCAATACCGCTTAGGCCGTCACTGGCGCTACGTTGAATCATAATGATGCCAATCATCGCAATGGTAATAAGAATTTGTGCTACGAGTAGTACGGTCAACATAACGGTAAGGTCCCTATCTTGGTGTTGTGTGCTCTAAAAATAGCAAGCAATAAAAAGTGAAATTGCTCGTGGTTTGTTTTCGACGTTTATTTTGTTTTCTCAGCGGCTTGCAAAATTTCGAGTAAGCTCTCAGCAGTAAGGCTTGCTCGCCCAACCAATAGCCCGCCTACAGCGTTTAGTGAAAGTATTTTTTCAGCGTTCTTTTCGTTTGCTGAGCCACCATACAGCACTGTAATATCTTTTTCAAACTGCTTTAGCTCTGCTTGCGCGGTTTTAACAATAAATTGATGCATTTCTTCTATTTCTTGCTCTGTAGGAACTTTATTTGTTCCAATTGCCCATACGGGTTCGTAAGCAATTACAGTGTTTCTGTCGTTAGATGACTTGGGAATAGAAGCAAGTAGTTGTTCTTTAACCACCTCAAAAGCCTTTCCGGCTTCACGCTCCTGTTTGGTTTCACCAATGCAGATAATAGTGATGAGTTTTTCTTTGTGAGCAGTGGCTGCTTTTTGAGCTACTAATTCACTGGTTTCTTTATGATTTGTGCGGCGCTCTGAGTGACCAAGGATGACATAGTCGCAGACCATATCACGCAGCATGGCAGCACTAATATCGCCTGTGTGAGCGCCTGATTTTTCGCTATGGCAGTCTTGTCCCCCAAGGCGAATGCCTGTGCCAGGAACTTTTTCTGCTATGTCTCTTAGTAGCGTAGCGGGTGGGCAAAGTACTAGGCGTGATTTTTTTAGTGGCTTACGCAAAATATGAGAGCGAAGTGCTTTCATCACCTGCATGGATTCAACCAGCAGGCCGTTCATTTTCCAGTTTCCAGCAATTAAAATCTTAGGTTTTGCAATGGGCTCTTTTAAAATATGATT
>CAYGPX010000218.1:0-2889 GCA_964351935.1 uncultured Rickettsiales bacterium
GTATTTGCAGTTTAAGGGCGGGTGTGTCGGGGCTTTCTGAAAATATTATGGTAAAAAGTGTGATAGGTCGGTTTTTAGAGCATTCACGTATTTTTTGTTTTGGCAGTGGCAATGGCTTACCGTCGCCTGATGCAAAATTATTTATTTCCTCATCCGATTGGATGCAGCGTAACCTCAATCGTAGGGTAGAGGTGCTAGTGCCAATTGAAAATCCAACTGTGCATGAACAAATTATGGGGCAAATATTACAGGCAAACCTGCGCGACGAGCGCCAAAGCTGGGTGATGCAGGCCGACGGTTCTTATAAGCGTGCGCCCTACCGAAAACAGGCATTTTCAATGCATGACTACTTTATGACAAACCCAAGCCTTTCAGGGCGTGGAAAAGCATTAAGCAAGAGTGATTCAGAGATTCAGAAAAAGAAAATTTATCGATTGCTGCGTTCTTGGCCAAGGTCGCCTGTTTCTTAAAATAATTGAAGAACAAAAAAATTAGTGCACCTTTGGTTGAAAAGTCATACACTCTATCAAGTGATGACCTATAGGGCTGAAGTTTGAGAGGGTAAATGTCGGGTAAACGTTTCTTAGAGCGCAGAGATATCAAACGCTTAATCGGGCAAGCGCAAGATTTTACAATCAGATGGCGTGGCTTGCATGTGCTGATGGTTGGTAGTGCATTGATTATTTTAGCCATCGCACTTGCGCTGCTTTGGGTGTTTACAAATGCCGGGCAACTGGATGTTGCAATTGCGTTCCCTATATTTTTGCTGATTTTTGTGACGATTGGACTGGTGGTAGCGTTTCATTTTGCGTTTACACGCATTACTTACGTTGAGTTTTTATGCTTGTTGTTTGCTTCGTCAGCCAAGTTGGGATCAGAATTTTTAATGATACTCAATCGCCGTGGTATCGTAATTTATTGCGATGATAACTACGATAAAATTTTTAGAGAATTATCAGACATAAGAGATTTTCAGGAGTTTCTAGCGTTGGATGGTATTAAAAAAGAACATGCAGATGCCTTGGTGAAAGCATTGATGGAACGAGAAGAAGTAACTGCTCCGTTTGAATATAAAGACACAGACGGTAAAAAAGTGAAAGTTGAGTTGTCACTCAAGCCTCTAGCGCGCCCTGCTAACTATAATCTCTTGCGTGCAGTGAAGGTTTCTTAAGTTTTATTAGTAAAGCTTGGCTTCTTAGAAAATCTATTGGTGAATTCTTAATTTTTATCATCAAAAATCTGGATTAGATAGCATTCATGCTGTATGGTTTTCTCCTCAAGCAAATGAGAAAGCCCTGTTGGCTTTGTCGGCACGCTTTGCCCTCAGTTAGAACCAAAGCATAGTATAGTTTAAGACCTCAATCATTCGTTATAATCAGGATACATCATATGCAAGAGAATAAGCAAAAAGCATTAGATACGGCACTCGCACAAATTGAAAAAAGCTTTGGTAAAGGCTCGGTGATGAAGCTTGGTCAACGCACAGCGATGCGTGTGGAATCAATCTCTACCGGCTCTATCGGTCTTGATTTGGCGTTGGGTGTGGGCGGTGTGCCAAAAGGCCGTATTATTGAAATTTTTGGCCCTGAAAGCTCAGGTAAAACCACGCTAACGCTTCATATTATTGCTGAAGCTCAGAAAAAAGGCGGTGCCTGCGCATTTGTAGATGCTGAGCATGCGCTTGATCCTGACTATGCAACAAAATTGGGTGTAAATATTGATGAGTTAATCATTTCTCAGCCTGATACGGGTGAGCAAGCGCTCGAGATTGCCGATACGCTAGTGCGTAGTGGTGCGATTGATGTGCTGGTGGTTGATTCGGTGGCGGCACTTACACCAAAAGCTGAAATTGAAGGCGAAATGGGCGATTCGCATATGGGTCTGCAAGCGCGTTTGATGAGCCAAGCACTTAGAAAACTTACCGCATCCGTATCGCGTTCGGGTTGTATGGTGGTGTTTATTAACCAAATTCGTATGAAAATTGGTGTGATGTTTGGTAGCCCTGAAACAACCACGGGCGGTAATGCGCTGAAGTTCTACTCGTCGGTGCGTTTAGATATTCGCCGTATTGGTGCGTTGAAAGATAAAGACGAAGTGGTAGGAAATCAAACCCGCGTGAAAGTGGTGAAAAACAAAGTAGCGCCGCCATTCCGTCAGGTAGAATTTGATATTCTGTATGGCGAAGGTATTTCAAAAGCAGGCGAGCTGGTTGATTTGGGTGTGAAATATGACATCGTAGAAAAATCAGGTTCGTGGTATTCGTACGACTCTAACCGTATTGGTCAAGGGAAGGAAAACGCACGTAACTTCTTGAAAGATAATCCTGAAATTGCCGATAAGATTGAAGCAACTATCCGCGAAAAAGCAGGTATTACCAAAATTGCGATTGAAGCTTCGGCTGAAGTGCAAAATGAAGATGAAACGGCAGACGCAGCATTTTAGAGATAATATTTTGCTATTATCTCATGCGGAAGCATTCTTGCTCTGTATCAGAACTATCATAAGGGAGGCGTGGTGTTAAATCGCGCCTCTTTTTTGTTTGGTTTCTAAGGGGTGCTGTAAGGGCTAGATTATTTCTTGCATTTCTGCTAGAAACATCGGCGATTAATCAACCAAAACACGTAGATTGCATGACCAAAACCGTTAGCCAGATTCGTACCGCATTTTTGGAGTATTTCAAAAGCAAAGAACATGAGGTGGTCGCTTCCGCACCATTGGTGCCGCATAATGACCCAACGCTCATGTTCACTAATGCGGGCATGGTGCCATTTAAAAATGTGTTTACGGGCGTAGAAAAGCGCGATTATATGCGCGCCACCAGCTCGCAAAAATGCGAGCGGGCAGCGGCCACACAGCGCGAGAGGGCTGATGGGGGCTAGCCGGCCGGGG
>CAYGPX010000219.1:0-2887 GCA_964351935.1 uncultured Rickettsiales bacterium
TTGCTTGTTGAAATGCACCATATCTCGGCCTGCTATGAATATCGCAACGCCCACGAAGGCGAATCTACCTACGATTTCGGCCAACGAGTTGCTAACGAGTTGGAAGATAAAATCAAACAACTTGGTGAAAATAAAGTGGCAGCGTTCATCGCAGAGCCTGTAGTGGGCGCCACCATCGGCTGCGTGCCGGCAGTGGCAGGCTACTATAAGCGCATCCGCGAAATTTGCGATAAATATGGCGTACTTCTCATTTTAGACGAAGTAATGTGTGGCATGGGTCGTACCGGCAACCTGTTTGCTTATGAATATGAAGGCATTGTGCCTGACATCATCACCATTGCCAAAGGTTTGGGCGCTGGCTATCAGCCCATTGGTGCGATGATGGTTTCATCTGAAATTTTCAACACCATCACCAATGGCAGTGGCTTTTTCCAACATGGCCACACCTATTTAGGGCATGCCATGGCGTGTGCTGCATCGCTGGCAGTTCAAAAAACTATCCAGTCTGAAAACCTGCTGGCCAATGTGAATGATAAAGGCAACAAGCTTCGCAATGCGCTTGAAAACACGTTTGGTGACCATAAATATGTCGGAAACATTCGGGGTCGTGGGCTTTTCCAAGGGCTAGAGATTGTAAAAGACAAAAAAACTAAAACTCCTTTTGATCCATCTCTTAAAGTGAATGCCAAGCTTAAAGCAAATGCATTAGCCGAAGGGCTAATGTGCTACCCGATGGGCGGCTCGGTAGATGGAAAAATTGGCGATCACGTGATGTTTTCTCCTCCGTTTATCATTGATGACAGCCACGTAGAAGAAATCATCACCAAGTTTCAAAAAGCATTAGACAAAACTTTGCACGGCCTATAGCTTTGCCTTAAAGGGATAATTACTTGTAAAGCATAGAAAACTATGCTACGAATTTTACCCCTTGTGCTATGTGATAAAGAAATCCACTTACTTTACACGCTAGTATAATATGATTTTTGAGAGACATTTTCAGAGGACTAATCATGACTTTTTCTAACGCTACCAAGATGCTTTTTTGTGCCATGGCAATGCTTGTGGGTCTTATTTGCTTTGTTCCTACATCATCGATTGCTGCGGATAAATTTATCACCATCGGTACCGGTGGTATTACCGGCGTTTATTACCCGGCAGGTGGTGCTATTTGCCGCTTAGTCAATCGTGGCCGCAAAGATCATGGCATTCGTTGCTCGGTAGAATCTACTAACGGTTCGGTTTATAACTTGAATGCACTGCGCGAGAAAAATCTTGATTTAGCTGTGGCTCAGTCTGACTGGCAATATAACGCATATAATGCCACCAGCCCATATTTTAGAGATAAAGAGCCATTTAAAAACTTACGCTCACTTTTCTCGCTTCACACTGAAGCATTTACCGTGGTAGCACGTGCTGATTCAGGCATAAGAAAGCTGGATGACTTAAAAGGAAAGCGTGTGAATATTGGCGATCCTGATTCAGGCAACCGCGCAACTATGGACGTGGTAATGGAAGCAAAAGGCTGGACTCGTGATAGCTTTAAGCTAGCAGCTGAATTAAAAGGTGCCGATCAACCTCAAGCGCTATGCGACAATAAAATTGATGCTATGATCTATAACGCCGGCCATCCAAATGGCGCAGTGCAGGAAGTTGCAACATCATGCGACGTAGTAATTGTACCCGTAGAGGGGCCAGAGATTGAAGCACTCATTAAAAACCACCCTTACTATGCTTTCACTGAAATTCCTGGTGGCATGTATGCTGGCAATCCAAACAACATCAAAACCTTTGGTGTAAAAGCAACCTTTGTTACCACCAGCGAGCTGGATGAAAACGTAGCATACGAAATTGTTAAAGCCGTATTTGATAACTTCAATAACTTTAAAACCCTTCATCCGGTTTTTGGTGACCTTGAAGAAGGCTCATTAATAAAAGAAGGCAACACTGCCCCTCTACATCGTGGTGCAGAGCGTTATTTCCGCGAGCGCGGGCTAATTTAACCCCACTCGTCATTTTAATTTGAAAAAAAGGGTAAGTCATTGCGATTTGCCCTTTTTTTATGTGAAAAATCGTGTAAAAATCACACTCGAATTTACTTAATCAGAAAGGTAGCTTGGTATATGGCTGAATTAGATAAAGCGCTTATAGATATTTCCGAATTGTTGCAGGAAAAAATGGACGACCTCCTCCCAGACCCCGCAACCCAGCGCGAAGGAAGGCTTGCTGAAGCCATGCGCTATGCTACCCTTTCAAGCGGAAAGCGCCTACGCCCGTTTTTAACGGTTACCACTGCAAGCCTTTTTGGTGTGAGCAAAGCTTCAGCACTTCAAGCAGCAGCAGCGATTGAGTTTATCCACAGCTACTCCCTTATTCATGATGACTTACCCGCTATGGATGACGACGATGAGCGACGCGGGCAGCCAAGCTGTCACAAAAAATTTGATGAGGCAACGGCCATCCTTGCTGGTGATGCACTTCTTACCTATGCATTTGAAGTTCTGGCTGACCGCAGCACACACAGCAGCCACAGTGTACGTTGCGAACTTGTACGCACTATCGCTAAAGCATCCGGCCCTTGCGGCATGGTAGCAGGCCAGATGATTGATATCCTAGCTGATACTAAAAAAGAAATGAGCATCAATCAGATTATTCACCTACAACGCCTCAAAACGGGTGAACTTTTTGCAGTTTCTTGCGAAGTGGGTGCCATACTTGGCAGCGCCGCGCCTAATTTGCGTAACTTACTACGCGCATATGCTCACGATATTGGTTTGGCTTTCCAAATCACCGATGATATCCTCGATGCTGAGTCTGAAAATAGCGGCAAAACAGCGCGTATTGATAAATCTAGCGAGAAACCAACCTTCATTAGCGCAATGGGCATGGA
>CAYGPX010000220.1:0-2874 GCA_964351935.1 uncultured Rickettsiales bacterium
TCGCGCTATTCACGATGCTGCTGAACGTGCCGGTGCACGCGATGTTTACTTGATTGAAGAACCTATGGCTGCTGCCATTGGAGCTGATTTGCCAGTGACTGAGCCAACCGGTTCGATGATTGTGGACATTGGTGGCGGTACGACAGAAGTAGCCGTACTTTCGCTTGGTGGTATTGTCTATTCGCGCTCGGTACGCGTGGGTGGCGATATGATGGACGAAGCGATTATCTCTTATATTCGTCGCTATCATAACCTACTCATTGGTGAATCCACTGCTGAGAAAATCAAAAAAACCATTGGTTCTGCTCGCGTTCCTAACGATGGCGAAGGCAAAGTGATGGAAATTAAAGGCCGCGATTTGATTAATGGCGTGCCAAAAGAAATTGTGCTTACCGAAAGCCAAATTGCTGAAAGCTTGCTAGACCCTGTAAGCCAGATTGTGGAAGCCGTGAAAATTGCACTGGAATGCACACCGCCCGAGCTTTCTTCCGACATCGTGGATAAAGGCATTGTAATGTCTGGTGGTGGCGCATTGTTGCATAATTTGGATGTAGTCTTGCGTGAAGCAACCGGCCTTCCGGTATTTGTGGCAGACGATCCACTTTCGTGCGTAGTGCTTGGCACAGGAAAAGTGCTAGAGAACCCTAAGAAGCTGAAACATGTTCTGTTTAAACAGGAATAGTCTAGCTTTAAGTTAGCGTGTTACAGATAAAAAGACAGCAATCTTAGCACGCAATAAAAAATAAACCAATTGAGTGCTGAGTGTTAAAAAATGCTCAGTACTCAATAAGAAAACAACAGCAGGTAGTCAATTCATGGTGAGAAACCTTCGAGGTAGAGGCGCTTCCAGTGTGGTTCTATACCTGTTGCGACCACTTCGCCATTTGTTCAGCCGCTTTGCAGTGTTGCTTTTTGTTACCCTAGCACTCATCGCTATCTTTATTTCTAAAACCAATCCGTCGTTAAGTGAAAAAGTGAGTATGGAATTTAGTGATGTGGGTAGCCGCAGTCCCCATACGCTACTCATACCCATTGATGTGACCAAGCAGTTTTTTCAAGATATTGAGAAATATTTATTTGTTTACGATAAAAATGCAGAGTTACGGTTAAAAAATCGTGACTTAGAAAACCGCCTTAGCATTCTTTCTCAAGCAGAGTTAGAAAACCGCCGCTTAAAACAACTGCTACATTTTGTACAAGAACCTGAATATAAGTTTATCAGCGCACGTGTTGTGGGCGATACCTCAAGTGCATTTATTCGCTCTATCCTTATTAATGCAGGAAAATGGTCTGGCATTAAAACCGGTCAAGCCGTTATCAATGAAAAGGGCTTAGTTGGTCGTATTATTGAAGTAGGAAACCGTAGCTCACGCGTGTTGTTACTCACCGACCTTAATTCCCGCATACCGGTAATCACTACTGACTCTGGAATACGAAGTATTTTAGGCGGAAACAACCGAGAACACCCCGAATTAACCTACCTGCCTGAAAGCAGCAATATCCGCACAGGTGAAGCGGTGGTGACTTCGGGTGATGGTGAATTATTTCCGCCCGGGTTAAATGTAGGTAAGGTTTACCGCTCGCCTGAAGATAATAAATACTATATTGAGCCCTATGTATCTTCCAACAGCTTGCAGTTTGTAAGCGTATTAGAATATCACTACCCCTACGAAGAAAAAGTAATAACGGAAGAAGAAAAAATTCCGGCAACCGCCCCATAAACCCCATAAACTAGCTATTAATGCTTTTATGAGCAAACATTCACCGATTCAATCACTGCTTCCGCAAGGCCTTATCATGCTGTTGATATTGCTTAGCATGTTGCCGCTTGGAGTGGGTAAATTATCGGCAATTTTTCCTATGTTGGAGGCTATCTGCATTTTTTATTGGAGCCTTTACCGCCCGCGCCACATGCCCTATTGGTTTGCATTCTTTATTGGCTTATGTTGGGATGCATTTTATGGTTGGCCACTCGGCATTACTGCACTTGGCTGCGTTGGACTGCGCTTTATGGTTACCTTCTACCGTGAACAGCTTCACACCAATCAATTTACCCTTTATTGGCGAGGCGTAGCTATAAGCCTTGCGCTTTTTGCTATCTATAAATGGCTGGCGCTATCTATTATGTATGATGACATTTTACCAAAACAGGTGGCGACATTGCAGTGGGCAATGACGGTGTCAATCTACCCGATATTGCACGGCTTGTTTAATATGGTATGCCATCTTTTACCGGAGCAGCGCGGCGATGCTTAGTGAAAACAAACGGGGTAAACTTTTTGCAAGGCGCACGCTTATTTTAAGTGGCTTTAAAGCAACATTGCTTTTCACCCTTATCAGCCGCCTTTATTATCTGCAAATTGTAGAGTCCGAGCGCTACAAGACTTTAGCTGACAGTAACCGCATCAAGCTTTTTCTTATTCCTCCACTAAGGGGGCGCATTTTAGACCGTGGTGAGCGGGTCTTTGCAGAAAACAGAAATTACTACCGAATTCTTTTTGACCCTGAGCGTGCCACAAATGGGGAGCAAACGGTGCGTAAGCTTTCAGCCATCCTGCATTTTAGCGAGGAGCGTACCGAACTGCTGGTTAAAAAAGTAAAACAGCACCATTCACCAAGAACTCTGATGCTGCACGAGCGTCTTTCGTGGAAGGATGTAGCACGGGTGGAAGTGAATGCACCCGATTTACCCGGCATCAGCATTGATGTAGGGCAAACACGGCACTACCCACTTTCTGATCTTTCATGCCATGTGCTTGGCTATTTAGGGCCTGTTACCGACGAAGAGATTAAGCAAAATTCTTTGCTCAATCACCCTGATTTGATAGTCGGCAAAAGTGGCCTCGTAAGGGTGCCGGCGGCGGGGGGGGGCGG
>CAYGPX010000221.1:0-2861 GCA_964351935.1 uncultured Rickettsiales bacterium
CAAATAATCGTCCGCTAGCCCTTGGTGGCTTTGCAGGGTAAAGAAAATGATGGTTAGAACGATGAAAAAATTGCGCATTTGTTTACTTTTATTGAAGATTCCTATATGGAATGATTAGCTAAAATCTTAGGCAATGTCCAACATTAAAGGCAGACATATTGTGACAAATACACCTTCTAACGTTTCTTATAAAGATGCAGGCGTGGATATTAGTGCAGGAAACCGCTTGGTTGACCGCATTAAACCGTTGGCAAAATCGACCGCGCGCATAGGAAGTAACCCTGATTTAGGTGGGTTTGGCGGGTTGTTTGATCTAAAAGCCTGTGGCTATGCTGATCCGGTGCTGGTGTCGGCAACCGATGGTGTTGGCACCAAGTTAAAAATTGCCTTTGCAGCCGATAAGCACGATACGGTCGGCATCGACTTAGTCGCCATGTGTGTGAATGATTTGGTAGTGCAAGGGGCAGAGCCGCTTTTGTTCCTCGATTATTTTGCAACAGGCGGCTTGAAAGTGGAACAGGCCGAGGCCGTAGTGGCAGGTATTGCAGCAGGTTGCCGCGAAGCTGGCTGTGCGCTCATTGGTGGTGAAACGGCTGAGATGCCGGGTATGTATGAAAAAGGCCATTATGACTTGGCGGGTTTTTCCGTCGGTGCGGTTGAGCGCGAAGATATTTTGCCAAATGTTGAAATAAAAGCAGGCGATGTGTTGCTTGGCTTGGCATCAAGCGGTGTGCATTCTAACGGATTCTCGCTGGTGCGCCATGTGATTGAACGTGCAGGGCTAGCACTTAGCGATAAAGCACCTTATGCCGATGGCAAAAGCTTTGCTGAAGCACTGCTTACGCCAACGCGCATTTATGTAAAATCATGCTTAGAAGCTATAAAATCTGGCGGAGTGAAAGCGCTTTCGCACATTACAGGCGGTGGACTGACTGAGAATTTGCCGCGTGTGTATGGCGAGACACTCGCAGCTGAAATTGACTGTAGCACATGGAAAGCACTGCCGGTGTTTAAGTGGTTGGCAAGCCAAGGTGTAGCAACGGATGAAATGCTGCTCACCTTCAATAACGGCATTGGCATGGTGCTAGCGGTTGAACCTGCTGAGGCACAGCGCTTGAAAGCGTTGCTTGAAAAAGCAGGCGAAACGGTTTCGGTCATCGGTAAAATGGTGGCGCGTGAAGATGCTGCTGTAGTGTATAAAAACAAAGAAGCGCTTTACGAGTGCTAGTGTTAGACAAGTAGCATAGCGAGGACATTAGTCCGAGCCAGCCATGAGCCCGCGAAGCGGTGTTTCAATGCGAGTTTAGGAAAACGAGCAGGAAAGAAAATAAAAAAGACAAAACTATGACCAAGCCACAAAAATTGAAAGTCGCCGTACTCGTTTCAGGGCGTGGAAGCAATCTACAAGCCTTGATTGATGCTGCTAAATCGCCAGACTATCCTGCTGAAATCGTATTAGTGTTTTCAAACAAACACGATGCATTCGCGCTAGAACGTGCCAATGAGGCGGGTATTCCAACCCAGACGCTTTCGCATAAAGGCTTTGAAAGCCGCGAGGCGTTTGATAAAGAAATGGATGCCATCATCCGCAAAAGCGGTGCGGAGTTTGTGTGCATGGCAGGGTTTATGCGCCTGCTTTCGCCTTGGTTTGTAGAAGCATGGAAAGATAAGCTTATCAACATTCATCCTTCATTGCTGCCATCCTTCAAAGGGTTGGATACACATAAGCGCGCACTGGAAGCCGGAGTGAAGCTTGCGGGCTGCACGGTGCATTTTGTACGGGCTGAAATGGACGTAGGCCCCATCATCGTGCAGGCGGCCGTGCCTGTGTTTTCAGATGATACGGAAGCGCTTTTGGCTGCGCGCATTCTCAACGAAGAGCATTATTGCTACCCGCTGGCATTGAAGCTGGTGGCTGAGGGGCGTGTGCGGATTGAAAACGAAACTGTTAAGGTTGATTATGATCTGCGGCCAGAAGGAAAAATATTAGTAGGGTTTTAGAGAAGTATTATGAGCAGAGATTTACACATTCTTATCTTACAAAAAGCAGTCGAATTGATGTTCGAAGATGGTGAGTCAATAGGAGAAAACGGTGGTATAGTTTCGGATAACCTTAGCACATATTATGAGCTAGAATGTAGAAATTATGACGAGTCTATGGGGAATGATCTGCATACAACATTTAATCAGATGAAGGCTGAAGGATTTGTAAACGATACAGAGATGAAGGCGGAAGTGGTACGTTATTATAATGACGTTTTAAAGCCAAGATATGATTTGGAAATAGCGGTTTCTCGTCTTATTAACGATCATAGCAGTGAAGCACCTATAGCGGGGGATACTGGACTTTATCAAAGAGTTATAGATGCAATAAATCGGTCGAACGTGCCGGGGGCTAGTCTCCAGAGTTTAGAAGAAGCTGTGCGTGATAAAGTATCTGAAGATGGCAACCTTGTTCTAGATGATCTGATGCAGCATGATAGAGAAAGCAGGAGTGTTTCGACGCTTGGTGTGCCTAAAGGTAAAAAATTGTAAAGCTTACTTTTTTCTAGACCTCACAAAATACAATCTTACCCTTCTTCACAGCCAGTCCCACTTTGCCGCCCAGCAATTGCTCAGCATCTTTGCCAAACACTTCGTAGCGCCAGCCTTGGCTGCACGCTAGGCCTTTGGTTTTGCCTGTGGCGAGCAGGGCAATATCGTCACCTGAAGCCAGCAATTTTTCAGCCACATCATGCTCAGCCGCTTTGGCTTTGAGAAGTACGCGCAACAGGTCTAAAATAGCCTTATGACGCGAAGTATCCGCCCGCTCCGTTGGTTTTTCCAAGGTGGGGATATCGTTTTTAGGTGTGTTATTGACG
>CAYGPX010000222.1:0-2858 GCA_964351935.1 uncultured Rickettsiales bacterium
GTACAGTAGGAGTGAATGCAGATGAACGAAGTAACTAAATTTCTTGGTCAGGCAGGCGAAGCACAGACTTTTGATCAGATAAAAATCTCGGTTGCAAGCCCTGAAAAGATTCGTTCATGGTCTTTTGGCGAAGTGAAGAAGCCGGAAACCATTAATTATCGTACCTTTAAGCCAGAGCGTGATGGATTATTCTGTGCGCGCATTTTTGGCCCTGTGAAGGATTATGAATGCTGGTGTGGTATCTACTAGCGAATGAAATATCGCGGTATTATCTGTGAGAAATGTGGCGTTGAAGTAACCACTTCTAAAGTGCGTCGTGAGCGCATGGGTCATATCGAGTTAGCAGCACCTGTTGCACATATTTGGTTCTTAAAATCACTTCCGTCTCGTATCGCTACTTTGCTTGATATGGCATTGAAAGATGTTGAAAAGGTACTTTATTTTGAAGCATATGTTGTCACCGATCCTGGTCTTTCTCCATTTACACAAGGCCAATTATTAGCTGAAGATCAATATCGCCGCGCTCAAGATGAGTATGGTGAAGATTCATTTACAGCGATGATTGGTGCTGAAGCAGTACAGCTACTACTTGGTGGTATTCAGCTTGCTGAAGAAAAAGCAACACTTCGCGCTGAGTTAACAGATGTAAAATCTGAAGCTAAGCGTAAGAAAATTGTAAAACGCTTAAAATTAATTGAAGACTTCCTAGATTCAGGCAACCGTCCTGAGTGGATGGTGTTGGATGTTGTGCCGGTAATTCCTCCTGAGCTTCGCCCGTTGGTGATGCTTGATGGTGGACGTTTTGCCACGTCTGACTTAAACGAGTTGTATCGTCGCGTAATTAACCGTAACAACCGCTTGAAGCGTCTGATAGAGCTTCGTGCTCCGGATATTATTATCCGTAACGAGAAGCGTATGCTTCAAGAGTCAGTGGATGCATTGTTTGATAATGGTCGTCGCGGTCGTGTAGTGAAAAACGCTAATAAGCGTCCGTTTAAATCGCTTTCTGATATGTTAAAAGGTAAGCAAGGTCGCTTCCGTCAGAACCTACTAGGTAAGCGTGTGGATTATTCTGGCCGTTCGGTGATTGTAGTGGGCCCTGAATTGAAATTGCACCAGTGCGGTCTTCCAAAGAAAATGGCGTTAGAGCTATTCAAGCCGTTTATCTATGCTAAACTTGAGCTTTATGGTCTATCTACAACGCTTAAAACCGCTAAACGTATGGTGGAATCAGAGCGCCCTGAAGTTTGGGATATTCTAGAAGAAGTAATCCGCGAACATCCGGTACTTCTAAACCGTGCGCCGACACTTCACCGTTTGGGTATTCAAGCATTTGAGCCTAAGCTAATTGAAGGTAAAGCAATACAGTTGCACCCATTAGTATGTACAGCCTTTAATGCTGACTTTGATGGTGACCAAATGGCAGTTCACGTGCCACTTTCTGTGGAAGCACAGCTAGAAGCACGCGTACTTGCAATGTCTACCAACAACATCCTTTCTCCTGCAAATGGTAAGCCGATTATTGTGCCTACACAGGATATTATTCTGGGTCTTTACTATCTTTCGCTTCAGCGCGAAGGTGAGCCGGGTGAAGGCATGATTTTTGGTAACATTGATGAAGTACAGCATGCCTTGGATAACAAGCTTGTAACTTACCAGTCTAAAATTAAGTGCCGTATTGACACGTTTGATTCTGAAGGGAATGAAGTGCGTCGTATCGTGGAAACTTGCCCGGGTCGCTTGATGATTGCTAAGCTTCTTCCTAAAAACAGGAACGTTAGCTTTGATCTTATCAACCGCTATTTAAGTAAAAAAGAAGTCACCAACCTGATTGATACGGTGTATCGTCACTGCGGTCAGAAAGCGACGGTTATATTTGCCGATCACTTGATGGCACTTGGTTTCCGTCATGCGTGCATGGCAGGTATCTCGTTCGGTAAAGACGATATGGTAGTGCCTCATACCAAGCAAGAGCACTTAGATGCTACGCAACATGAAGTGTTGCAGTTTGAGCAGCAATACTCAGATGGTTTGATCACTTCTGGTGAAAAATACAACAAAGTAGTAGATGCTTGGTCTCATTGTACCGATCGTATTGCTAATGATATGATGAAGGCAATTTCAGGTGAAGGACAAGATGCACAAAAAGATGCTGATGGTCGTCCTCTGATTAACTCTATTTACATGATGGCGCACTCTGGTGCGCGTGGTTCGGCTGCTCAGATTAAGCAGCTGGCGGGTATGCGTGGTTTGATGGCGAAGCCTTCTGGTGAAATTATCGAAACCCCAATTATCGCTAACTTTAAAGAGGGGCTGTCGGTGTTAGAGTACTTTAACTCTACTCACGGTGCTCGTAAAGGTTTGGCGGATACTGCGCTTAAAACGGCTAACTCTGGTTACTTAACACGTCGTTTGGTTGATGTATCGCAAGATTGCATCATTTCTGAAGAAGATTGTGGTACGAAAAACGGCATTATTGCTAAGCCATTGATTGAAAGTGGTGAAGTGGTGATTCCTCTTTCAGATAAAATTCTCGGTCGTACGGCTGTGAATGATGTTAAGCACCCAAGCAAGGGTCATATTATTATTGCTGCTGGCGCTATCATTGACGAGGATGCAGTAGATAATATTGAAACTGCCGGCATAGAAAGCCTGCGTGTGCGTTCAGTACTTACCTGTGAAAGTAAACAAGGTGCTTGTGCTACCTGTTATGGTCGTGATTTGGCTACGGGTGACTTGGTAAGTGCCGGTGAAGCTGTGGGTGTTATTGCTGCTCAGTCTATTGGTGAGCCGGGAACTCAGCTAACCATGCGTACGTTCCACATTGGTGGTGCTGCACAAAAAGGTGCTGAAATTTC
>CAYGPX010000223.1:0-2853 GCA_964351935.1 uncultured Rickettsiales bacterium
CCATTAATGTGGTGACAATTGGCACAACAAAGCTCAGTGCCACCACTTCGTTTGCTGGGGTAATGGTGAGCGCATAAAACCACATCAACATACCAACCACACCACTTAAAGCTCTAAGCCAGTGCCGTTTGATATATTTGGTACGAATATGCCCCATACCAAACCACAAGATTCCGGGTACAAACATCATGCACGCAAACACATTGCGAAAAAGCGCAATTTGAAATGGATGCATTATTTTTGCGACATAGGAAACCATAATGGTCATCAGTGCAAACCAGAATGCCGCCGATATCATCCAAAGAATACCTTTGGTTAAATCTGTTTGCTTATGAAAGAGCGACAGCATATGTATTTAATCTAATATATAATTATAATGATAGCCGCGTGCAATAAAGCCTTCGCGCATAAAAAGACGGTGGGCATCGTAATTTTCAACAAATGTATCGAGCAAAATTCGTTCGCAGCCTTTTGCTTTGGCTTCTTTCTTTACCCAATCGATGAGCAATTTACCGCAGCCTTTTATGGTACGGTTTTTGTCTGCCACCATATTGTCAATCTGTAAAAACTTCTTGCAGTAAAATCGATACCCAATCCAAAACCCTGCCACGGCTTGCGCAGTTCCTGCATCATCAAGCACTGCAATCATGCGATAACCTTGTGCCACACGCTCTGGCAATACTTGTCTATATTCATCTTGCGAAAGATTAGGATACATCTGACACAGCACCGGAAACAGCGCTTCCATCTCTGCTATTGTTTTTAGCTCTTGAACATAAGGCATAATGTTATACTATTACACTTACTGGGTGAAACGCTTAAAAAAGCCTGCCACCAGCTTTACGATAGCATCTGCGTCTAGCGCAGCTTCGTGATACATTGCTTCGGGTGATTGATGATCGATAAACACATCCGGCAGCACCATGCTTCTGATATGATGCTTGCTATCTAGTAAATTTTTATCCGTTGCAAACTGTTGCACCAGCGAGCCAAACCCGCCAACTGCTCCCTCTTCAATGGTCACCAACAATTCGTGCTTATGTAAGAGTTGCTCCACCAGCGCTTCATCAAATGGTTTAGCAAAGCGGGCATCTACAATTGTTGGATGAATATTGCATTGAAGCTTTAGCTTTTCTGCCGCTTTCTTTACTTCTTCCAGCCGTGTACCAAGTGATAAAATTGCTACTTGCGTACCTTCTTCAATCACGCGCCCTTTGCCAATTTCTAACGGCTCAACCTGCTCAGAAATTTCAAGCCCCAACCCCTCGCCGCGTGGATAGCGAAACGCGCAAGGTCTATCGTTAATGCCAACACTGGTAGCCACCATTCTAGCTAGCTCCAACTCGTCACTTGCGGCCATCACCACCATGTTGGGTAGGTTTGAAAGAAACGCTACATCAAACGCACCCGCATGGGTTGGCCCATCCGCCCCCACCAAGCCTGCCCTATCGATGGCAAAGCGCACCGGCAGGCTTTGAATAGCCACATCGTGCACTATCTGATCGTAAGCGCGTTGTAAGAAGGTAGAATAAATGGCGCAGAAAGGCTTATAGCCTTCACATGCCAAGCCAGCCGCAAAGGTGACGGCATGCTGTTCGGCAATGCCCACATCATAGCAACGCTTCGGATGTGCCGCTTGAAATTTATCTAAACTTGTGCCCGATGGCATGGCGGCCGTAATCGCCACAATTTTATCATCTCTGTTAGCCTGCTTCACAAGTTCGTTTGCGAATACATCCTGATATTTAGGTGCAACCGCCTTGCCTTTTTGCTGTTTTCCGGTTTCCACATCAAACTTTGCTACGGCATGGAGTTTTTCATCCTTGGCTTCTGGCATATCGTAGCCATGGCCTTTTTCCGTCACAACGTGGATGAGAATGGGGTGATTGATGGTTTCATCATGCTTGATATTTTGCAAAATCGGCACCAGATGGTCTAAATCATGGCCATTTACAGGGCCGATATAATAAAACCCCATTTGCTCAAAGAAATTGCCGCCTGAAACAAAATCTTTCGTATATTGCTCGGCTTTCTTGGCCATATTTTCAAACGACTGAGGCAAATAAGACGCCACTTGTTTGGCTGCACTTCTTAAAGTTTGATAAGGTTTAGAGGCAATCAATCGCGCCAGATAGTTGCTCATTGCACCTACAGCAGGTGCGATAGACATTTTATTATCGTTTAAAATTACTACCACTTTGCTGTTAGAATCGCCCGCATTGTTCATCGCCTCATAAGCCATGCCTGCGCTCATTGCGCCATCGCCAATCACCGCAATCACATCATAATGCTCGCCCGATAAATCGCGCGCCGCCGCCATACCAAGTGCCGCTGAAATAGAGGTGGAGCTATGGCCTGCGCCAAAGGCATCATATTCGCTTTCTTTTCGCTTAGTGAAACCTGCAAGCCCGCCGCCCTGACGCAGTGTATCCATCTGGTGACGGCGACCCGTTAAAATTTTATGCGGATAGGTTTGGTGCCCCACATCCCAGATAATTTTATCTTTAGGTGCATCAAACACATAATGCAGCGCGAGTGTTAATTCAATTACACCAAGGCCGGCACCCAAATGACCACCTGTTTTTGAAACGGCACGGATGGTTTCAGCACGCAGCTCTTTGGCAAGCTCGGCCAATTGATCGGCATCAAATTGCCTTAAATCTGCTGGTATATTCACCAAATCTAGCAAGGGTGTGGTGGATTGTGTCTCGTTCACAGCTTTCATACGTCACTAAAACTCTTCTCTTTGGAAAGAGTTTTTATAGCATAGGCGTACCAAAATCTCTACGGATAAGTTTAAAGAAGTTTAATTCTGTATGACTAGCATCTGGTGCTTGATTCAAGCTCTTGGCG
>CAYGPX010000224.1:0-2843 GCA_964351935.1 uncultured Rickettsiales bacterium
TATTGATACAGGTGCATTAAACCGCTGGATCAGAGCTGCTGAAAGCCAGCATTTACCACCTCTTGGTAAAAATAATCGTCGCATTCGTTTGAAATATATTACGCAAGGCAATACTCGCCCACCTACTTTTGCACTATTTTCAAACCTGCCGGAAAGCCTCCCTCAAAGCTATACACGCTACTTAATTGCCTCTCTGCGTGAGAAGTTTGATATGCCTGGCGTTCCAATAAGGTTATTGCTTAGAAAGAGTGAGAATCCATACGAAGGAAAGAGGAAAAAACGCTAATTATTTAGCGCTCCTTTTGGTTAGCGATACCACTATAACGCCTCTATGGCATTATTAAGCAGAGCAACTTTTTTTACCCACCAATGTGGGAAGTTTTTCTGTATATTTTGAGCGGCAATGTGGGCTTCATCTGATGTAGAACACAGCCCAAAACAGGTTGCACCACTGCCCGACATCCTTGAAAATATCACCTCATCTTGCTTTTCAAGCACGCTTAATATCTCTGCAATTTCTGGCATAATTTCAATAGCTGGCGCTTGTAAATCGTTTTTCGTATTTTCTAACCACGCTAAGAAAGAAGTTACATTGCTCCAATCAACATCACCAAGATGTGAAACGTCACTATATGCCTTCACACCACGTTTAAAAACCTCTTGAGTGGAAAGTGGCTTATTTGGGTTCACCAGCACTGCCCACAAGGGCGGAACAGCAGCAACATCCGTTATCACCTCCCCTATTCCTTGCACTAGCCCAGCTTTGCCACGATAGCAAAAAGGTACATCTGCTCCCAGTTCTAGCGCAATATTATCCCAAGTATCTTCTGGCAAAGCTAGCTTCCAATAGTCTTTCAACAACCGTAACATAGCACCAGCATCGGCAGAGCCTCCACCAAGCCCAGCCCCAACAGGAGTATTTTTTTCAAGCTGTATAGAAATTTTGGGTTCAATATTGGCTGCTTCTGCTACAAGCCTAACTGTTTTTTGAATAATATTTTCATTCAAATCTTGTTGCAAGAATACAGCGCCACTTCCGCCCAAACTAAACGTGAAAGCTTTTGCATCGCTAATTGTTATAACATCACAAAGACTGGTAAATGCCATCAAAGAATGGAGAAGATGATAGCCATCCGTGCGCTTTCCCGTGACATGCAGACACAGATTTAATTTCGCAGGGGCGGTTATACGCATCTTACCTCTAAAGTCCTTCTTTCAACTTTTTCTTTAATTGATCGGCATCAACATCCATCGAATCCCCTGGGTAATCTAATGCCCTACGCCACTGAAAACCGGCCTCGCGCTCACGCCCAAGCTTCCAGTAAATATCGCCTAAATGTTCATTAAGCACTGGATCATAAGGCATTTCTTCTACTGCCATTTCAAGATATCCAACAGCCTTTTCATATTCACCTGAAATATAGTAAGCCCAGCCCATACTATCGAGAATATGCGCATCATTACTTGCATATTCAAGCGCTTCAGAAATCATCTGCTTTCCTTTTTCAATATGCACACCTCTATCTACCCAACTATAGCCAAGGTAGTTAAGTACTTCGGGGCGTTTTGGCTCAAGCTCAAGCGCTTTCTTCAAATAGCCCTCTGCTACTTCCCAATTTTTTGCGCGCTCATTGGCAATTCCTGCAGCAAAATAAATAGACCATGTTAGCTGCCCATTTTCTTCCATTGCTTTCACTGCTTTTTCATAATAGTTCGAGGCCAAATCAAATTGCTTATCTTGACGATAGAGATCCGCTAACGAAAGTAGCACCTGTATATCCTCTTTATTGCCTGAATAAATATCAAGCATCAGCTCAATTGCTTCTTTCTTTTTTTCCATATGAAAGAGGTTTTTTGCAATGGCTATGCGTGCTTTTTGCTCAAAGCCAGATTTTTGACTAATGCGTTTATAGGCTTCTATGGCTGCTTCATAGTTATTTAACTGCTCAAGTGCCTGTGCCAACAACAAACTAGCTTCATCATGCGAAGGATCAAGATAGAGCGCCAACTGTGCATAGGCTAGCGCCTCAATTGGATATCCACCTCGCATCAATACGCGTGAAGCTTCCAGCATCGTCTCAGCCACACCATAAGTAGCATCAATCGGAAAAGGCTCTGGCGTTTCCTGTGCTTGAATACGATCAAGCTCCGCTTCAAACACACTGCTGTAATTATATTTGCTATGATACTCATTATACAGCGCCGCAGCTTCTGAGCGCTTGCCTAAACGCTCCATTAAATTACCTGCATGGCGTACCAAGTGATACGGTAATGTCAATTTACCGATAGCATTCTGGTAAGCTTGGTAGGCTTTTTCATTTTTACCAGCTGCTTCATACATTAGCCCTTGCTGGTACTGCGTAAAAAGATAAAAAATCTTATAATTACCAAAGTTTTTTTCCATCGATGCTAATGCTTCTTCCAGCTTACCTTCACCCGCACTTGCCCAACCAGAAAGATAAGGCATGATCAGCATATCAACGCTAGCAAGCCGTAATAACTCAGAATCAACATCCACAATATTATTAAGCAACTCTTTAGCTTGGCTATATTTCTTTTCCTTAATTAAACCAACCGAAACCATCAATGTAGCCGAAACAGATTCCTCATCTTTTTCTAGAAAATTTTTGGCAAGCACTACTGCTTCTTTTGCTTTTCCTGCTAGAAGGAGGGATTTATAAGCACTTTGCGAGACAATAGGATGGGATTGGTTTCCGGCCTTCATGGCTCTTTCATAATAGGTTGCAGCTTTTGCAATATTATCACGTCTCTGCGCCACATAACCCGCCAGATAGCTACCCGTAACAGTTGGTTTTGCCTCCGGTCTCACCAGTTTAACAATT
>CAYGPX010000225.1:0-2824 GCA_964351935.1 uncultured Rickettsiales bacterium
CGCCAAGCCTGTAATACCGCCAGCAACCGTCCAAATATTCTTAGCATTCTTTATAAAATTTTGCTTATCTTCAACAAGGTTTTCATTTCTTAAACAAGCTTGAGGACTCACTATTTTTGTAAGCATTTGCGATGATAGATCATCACGTTCCAGATGGTTATTTTTACTATAGGTATTTATCTGATTTTCGTAACCTGACTGAATCTTTTTGTGCACTAATTTTGAGAAGTCATTTCTTAGATTCATATAGCTGAACAATCCAATTGCCGCCCCTACTAAACTTACACTTCCTATGCCAGCAATTGCAGATGTATCTAATGAAAGCCCTGAATTTCCTGTATCTTGGCTTTGACCAGTGATAACAAAATTATCAACGGTAATTGAATCTTCATCCACCCCTTCAATAGTAATGTTATGCCCTGCCCCCGTTTCTATAATAGCATTACCATCACTATAGGTAACGGTACTCAGCGCATCTTCAGGGCTTGAGTACATTCCAGAATCAAAACTTAACTTATCGTTATTAATATCAAAATTTTTGATTGTGTCTATTCCGTGGCCACTTTCAAATACGAATGTATCCTGCCCGCTATTAGCTATCATTGTATCATGACCAGTTCCGCCATCTAATACATACGTGCCACTTGCCAGATTTCCAGCCTCAATGTAATCATCGCCCGCGCCACCTTTTAATGTGCCACCTGCCAAAGATCCATCGACTCCCGGAAAACCAGTACCTATTAGGTTAGATATTTCATCCGTTGTATCCACACCGACAATTATATCATTACCATCACCACCATCTACAACGGCCTGGCCATTTAGCACTGCTATTCTATCATCACCGCCTCCACCATTAACGGTGTGAGTGCCATCGCCGCTAATTACAACACGATCATTTCCATCACCGGTATTGACAACATAGTCGTCATTATCCGATTGGAAAATTTGATCATCGCTAGCTGTACCGTTTATCTCTGTCATTGTTCCTGCCTTTAATAACTCTTAGGAATGTAAGAATTACAATGACTATTAAACCACATTGATATTACAGAATTATTAAATCTAGGAGATAAAGTAGGCGCCCCCACCAATGGCTTATCGCTTGTGCGTGTTCACAAATAAAAGACTCCCCCAATAAAATGGAGGAGTCTTTCTTGTTAGATTTTTTTAGAGATCGCCTACTAATTCTTTCACTTTCTGGTAATCTGTTTTTCCCGTACCTAATACAGGAACAGAATCAACCAATTTAATATTACGCGGCACCGAAAGCTCACTCAATCCATTTTTCTTTGCATAGGCACTGATAGCGTCGCGCTTGGCTTCTTGATAATCTGTGACTAAGACAAGCGCTTCACCTTTCTTTGCATCAGCGATAGAAATTACCGCATGGCTATTTTCAGGCCAAAGTTTCGTGAGGTAAGTTTCCACTGCGGTAAGTGACACCATCTCACCAGCAATTTTTGCAAAGCGTTTTGCGCGGCCTTTTATGGTAATATAACCTTCATCGTCAAACGCTACTATATCACCCGTGTCATATATATTATTTTTGGGTGGGCTCAACTCACCCGGATTATCATGCAATAAATAACCTTTCATGATATTTGGGCCACTTACAATCAATTTACCACCATCATCAATGCCAGGCACATCTTCTAGTTTCCACTCAACACCCGGCAACAAGCGTCCAACCGTACCCGCCTTATTATGCATTGGCGTATTGGTTGAAAGCGCGGGCGATGTTTCGGTTGCGCCATAACCTTCAAAAATGCGCACGCCATATTTTTCTGACCACAGAAGCCGTGTTTCATCTTTGAGTTTTTCTGCACCTGCAAACACATAGCGGATGGAATAAAAGTCATATGCATTGGCAAAACGCGCATAGCCTGAAAGAAAGGTGTTTGTACCAAACATGATGGTAGCATTTGTATCATACACTAACTCAGGCACAATGCGGTAATGCAGCGGCGACGGGTAAAAGAACGTTTTAATACCTGAAAGTATTGGCAATAATGTACCACCCGTTAAGCCAAAAGAATGGAATATTGGCAATGCGTTAAACACTATATCAGTTGGACCAAAATCTACACGTGAAGCCAGTTGATAGCGGTTTGCTTGTATATTAATATGAGATAACACCACGCCTTTTGGCATACCTTCAGAGCCAGAAGTAAACAACACTACTGCAGCATCACTCGCTTTTTGCTGGCTTATTTTATTAAAAGTTGTTTGCGGAAAAACGCTTCTTGCAAACCCAATTAGTTTATCTATCACACTCACTTTTGCCGCAACATCTTCTAGGTAAACAAGCTTTATGCCGTTTTTCTTAATGAGTACGACAACATCATCCAGTTTTCCTGCTTCAACAAACTTGCGTGAAGTAAGCATTGTTTTAACTTTTGCTGTTTGGCATGCTGAAAGTAAATTTTGAGCCCCTACTGAAAAGTTGAGCATAGCAGGCACACGCCCATAAGCTTGTAGTGCAAAAAAAGTAATAATAGAACTCACCATATTTGGCAGTAGCACGCCAACATATTCACCCGCTTTAGATTTACTCTTTAGTTTATTACCTAAAATAAAGCAGCGCGTAATTAATTGCCCGTAATTAATGGGTTGACGCATGGCATCTTCAGCAATCAAATGTTTGCGACCATGAACATGTAATTGATCGATAAGCGATTGAAACAACGGCTTCTTATAATCTGAACTATCAAACAACATCTGGCTCATCAAATCGTAAAGCTTTATACCCGCAGCATGACGGCGAGCTCGGCCTTTTATTTCTTCTGCCACATCAAACGTGCGAGGCGCTAAGAAGGTTAAT
>CAYGPX010000226.1:0-2822 GCA_964351935.1 uncultured Rickettsiales bacterium
CGCAGTGAGAGCGCAAGTGCGTGCGCAGATTGTCAAAGCAAGGCTGGTTGGGCGTGCTGTGAAGCCTAAAGTGTCGGTAACAGATCAGGAAGTGCAGGAAAAAATGGAGAATATCGCTTCGCAAACAGGGAAGGAAGAATTCCATATTTCAGAGATCGTGCTGCCAGTGGATACACCAGAAGACGATGAGAAAATTACTAAGTTGGCAGAAAAACTTTATGAAGAACTACAAAAAGGAGCTGACTTTGCGTTGATTGCGCGAGAATTTTCGCGTAGTAGCACAGCAACTGAAGGCGGAGATCTTGGGTGGATTGTAGAGGATTCACTTAGTCGTGTATTAAAAGTGCAGGTGGGTGGTCTAAAAAGCGGCGAGGTGAGTAAACCGTTACGCTTGGCCGATGGTTATCACATCATGCGTTTAAATGACCGTCGCGCTATTATCGCAGCCAATCAAGGTGAATCGGAAATTGGAATGCGTCAGATTTTTATTCCGTTTGAGCCTGAGGCGGATGCTAGCCAAAATGAAGCTGCATTTGCGCGCTTAAACAGTGCAAAAGAAACACTGCGAGGTTGTGATGGCTTTGAAGCTGCGGCAAATGCGCTAGGCTCTACGGCCGATGCGAAGATGGTGATGACGCAGCTTAAAAATGTGAAAGAGGATATTCGCAATGTGCTGACTGATTTGCCCGTTGGTGTGCCTTCACCCATCATCAAAAGCCAAGCTGGCTTGCATGTGTTTATGGTGTGCGAGCGCATTCAGGCAACTGCAAGCTTTGTGCAGCCTGAACGTGTGAGAGAGATGCTTGAGCAGCAAAAGCTTGAGCTGCATTTCCGCCGCTATGTGCAAGATTTACGCCGCAATGGTTTTGTGGAGATTCGGCTTTAGTTAGTATCCAGATCACAGAAAAAAAAGAAGAAGGCGCGGTTTGTTAAAGCCGCGCCTTCTTTATATATATCTTTAAGTGCTAACTACAATTAGCCCGTTGCTTTCTTGTTTGAGCGCATGGCTTTTTTGCGTTCGTTAGGGTCTAGCTCGCGCTTACGCAAGCGAAGGTTAAGTGGTGTTACTTCCACTAGCTCATCGTCTTGAATGTAAGAAATCATCTCTTCGAGTACAAGCTTCTTAGGTGGAACGAGACGCACCGCCTCATCTGAGCCTGAAGCGCGCATGTTTGTTAATTGCTTGCCTTTAAGTACGTTAATTTCAAGGTCGTTATCGCGGCTATGCTCGCCTACAATCATACCGGCATAGACTTTCTCTTGTGGAGAGATAAACATAATACCACGGTCTTGCAGGTTGAAGATTGCGTATGCAACCGCATCGCCTTGATCGGTTGAAATGAGCGCGCCATTACGACGGCCTTGAATATCACCTTTATAGGGTGCATGGCTGTGGTAAAGACGGTTCATAATGCCTGTGCCGCGCGTGTCGGTTAAGAATTCACTCTGGTAACCAATAAGCCCACGAGAAGGGGCATGGAAAGTAATACGCGTTTTGCCACCGCCTGATGGACGCATATCTTTCATTTCACCTTTACGCAAAGATACTTTTTCTACTACCGTACCGCTATATTCATCATCAACATCAACTACCACTTCCTCAATAGGCTCAAGTAGCTTGCCGCTATCGTCCTTTTTGAATAGTACGCGAGGGCGTGACACAGTCAACTCAAAGCCTTCACGACGCATGGTTTCAATCAAAACACCCAGCTGTAACTCGCCACGGCCACCCACTTCATAGGCGTCTTTGTTTTCAGTTTCAGTGACGGTGATAGCTACGTTTGTTTCTTCTTCGGCTAATAAACGATCACGAATCATACGTGAAGTGACCTTAGTACCTTCACGGCCTGCAAATGGAGAATCGTTTACACCAATTGTAATTGCCATGGTTGGTGGATCAATCGGTGTAGCAGGAATTGCGTTTGCAATTTTAGCATCACCAATCGTATCGGCTACAGATGCTTTTTCCATCCCTGCGATTGAGATAATATCGCCAGCTTCCACTTCTTCTACCGGCACACGGTCTACGCCTACAAATGAGAGTAGTTTGGTTAGTTTGCCGGTTTCAAGGGTTTTTCCGTCAAGGCCAATGGCTTTAACCGGCATGTTTATTTTGCCTTTACCACTATAAACGCGACCAGTCAGAACGCGACCAAGGAACGGGTCAGATTGCAGTAAGGTAACCAGCATAGAAAAAGGCGCGTCTAAATCAACTTTAGGCGCAGGCACGTGGCTTAGCACTAAGTCAATCAATGGACGTAGGTTTTCTTGAGGCTGGCCAAGTTCTTTCACACACCAGCCATTACGGCCTGATGCATAAAGGATTGGGAAATCTAGCTGATCTTCACTTGCTTCAAGTGATACAAAGAGATCAAATACTTCATCCACCACTTCTTCAGCGCGTGCATCTGGGCGATCTGCTTTATTGATCAGTACAATTGGGCGCATGCCTTGTGCTAAAGCTTTGCCAAGTACAAATTTTGTTTGTGGCATAGGGCCTTCAGCGGCATCTACCAGCAAGATAACACCATCTGCCATGTTTAATACGCGCTCTACTTCACCACCAAAATCGGCGTGTCCTGGCGTATCAATCACGTTGATGCGTGTGCCATCTGCAATGATGGAGGTACATTTTGCTAAAATGGTGATGCCACGCTCTTTTTCCAGATCGTTGCTATCCATCACGCGTTCGTTAACCGCCTGGTTTTCGCGGAAAGTTCCGGTTTGTTTAAGAAGCTCGTCAATCAGCGTGGTTTTGCCATGGTCAACGTGTGCGATAATCGCAATATTGCGGATGGATTTAGTCATAAATGGAGATACCC
>CAYGPX010000227.1:0-2007 GCA_964351935.1 uncultured Rickettsiales bacterium
TTTTACAGTAGCGTGCTTGCGCAAGATGCCCAACCGGCTGAGTTAACAACAGCACAGAAACCCCTTGCTATTATCCGCTTTACTGAAACCGTAGTTCCTTATGAAGGGGCACTAAAACGCGCCATTGCACACACAGAGGCAAGCGTTCCAGATACATTCTATGATGTTGTTTCTATCTATCCACAAACAAGTGGCTACTTCAACACACAAGAAGAAAAAGCAATGTCTAAAGCGCAATCTGTAGTAGACATTATTAAGTCTGAAGGCGTGCCTGAAAGCCGTATTCGCTTAAGCAAACAAGCAAGCGATGCCGCCAGTTTTCAAGAAGTGCATGTGTTCTTACGCTAATTTTAGAGCGCTTATTTCCCCACACTCGCCTTTATAAACGCTTCAAAAATTTTAAGGTGTGGTGTTTTTTCATCCACAAAGAATTCTGGGTGCCACTGCGCGCCTAGGGCAAATTTATATTTAGGAATTTCTATTCCTTCAATCACTCCTTCTGGTGAGCGCGCGTTCACTATAACATTTTCTGGCACTTCCACCACAGCCTCACGATGCGCTGTATTTGCTCCTATGTTCCTATTTCCAACAATAGAAGCGAGCAGCGTATCTGGCTCTATACTTAACTCGTAAGCATATTCTTCAGCTGGCTTTTCGTTTAAATAATCAATCTTGGTGTTGTAATAGCTATGCACGTTACGTGTCATTTTACAGTCAAATAAACCTGCAAGCAATTGCATGCCGGCGCAAATTCCAAGCACAGGCTTTCCGCTTTCCAACATCGCTTTAATAATCGCTAAATCAAAATCAAGCCGCGGCGAAGGCTCATATGGCAACGGCTCTTCCGAAGGCACATACCAATCTAGCGGTGAGGCAAAATTTCCACCAGGGGTTAACAACCCGTCCAGCCGCTCAACATATTCCGGCAGCAATTCAAATTCATAAGGAATGCCAATAGGCACCCCTCCTGCCACACGGATTGCATGAAAAAAATGATGCCGCAATGCATAATGCGGACGCTTGGAAAACGTGCCTTTTTCTTGCCAATCTAGCGTGATACCAATCAAAGGTTTTTGGTGCATTCTCTCTTACCTAGTCAAAATGAACATTGGGATTTAGTATGTGATGCGCATCATACTTAAGCTTTAACCTCTTTGCTAAGGCTTTTTGTGACGCATCTGTAAACTGATTATAATAATGTTGATTATAGGGGCCTATACCATGCTCTGCGCTATACGTACCGCTAAAATCATTGACTAATGCTTTATAAACACACCCTTTTATTTCTTCTTTTATAGAGTCGGTAAGTTTTCTATCTGCATCTTTTGGCCAAACAATATTGTAATGGCAGGCGGCCTGCATTTCATGACCAAAGGGTATGATATGTAAAAATGGCCACTTAGTTTTTAATACTTTGTTCATACTCTTGCGAAATGCCGCAAGCTGACCAAAAGGCGTTGCAATATCGCATGCAATCACATCGCCTTTACTTTTTAAAGATTCAGAAATGGCATGCCTTACTTTCCAAAAGAGCGAAGGCTTATCTGCCCTTGCAGTTTGCAATAGCCCTTCTTCTAAATAGCGTATAAGGAGTGCTTCTAGCTTAGCTTGCAGCGCTTCATTTCCTTCCTCTGTTGAAGAAAACTCTACTAATAAGGCATAACGATTTTCATCCGCCTTAAGTGCTTCATCAGCAAAAAGATAGGGTAAGTCACTCACATGCTGTGCTACTAAATGCAAGGCTTCGTCGGCCATACCCTCGAGAGCGCTGAGATTTTTACCAGCATCCTGTTTAATTCTACCTACAAGCTCATCAATGTCGACATCAGTAGAGGGGAGCAGCAATGCAACCGCCCTGCCCTTTGGCAAAGCTTCCAACGTAAAAGCCGCCTCAACAACCACACCTAACCAGCCGGACGTTCCGCAAAACGGATTATTTTCATCAAGTTTACTATTATCCTGCAATAGCAATTTATTTAAATTTCCTACTGATGCACTGCACTCAAG
>CAYGPX010000227.1:2017-2821 GCA_964351935.1 uncultured Rickettsiales bacterium
ATGCGACCATCTGCCAATACCACTTTAAGAAAGAGCAATCGGCTTTTTACATTTCCGTAACGTCCTGCACGTGTGCCAGCCGCATTGGTGGCTATAATCCCCCCCACTTGCGCACTCCCGCTAGAGCCAATATCAATAGGCAACCATAAGCCATGCACTTCCAGCATATCGTTTAGTGCATCTAGCACCACCCCTGCTGAAACCCGCACCTGCTTTTTATCTTTATCGATATGAACATACTTATTAAGACGTGAAAGTGACAACACCACCTGATTGGCAGACATGTCCGGCACCGAAGCACCTACAAGCCCCGTATTTCCGCCTTGGGGCACTACTGCAATGCGACGTTTACTGCAATATGCCAGAAGTTGTGATATTTCTTCAATAGAGCCCGGGCGTACAACGCGAAATGCTTTACCCTTCCCATAACGCCAGCCTTGCTCATAAGCCTCACAATCTGTTGGGATTTTAAGCACATTAGCTCTACCCAACAACTCCTGCGCAAATGTATCAAATGCAACGCTATCCATTTATACTCCTTGATGCTACTTGATGAGGAGTTTATTGCAGCAACACCATGGTTGCAAGCCCAAGAAACACACCAAATGCAACTATGTCTGTAATTGTGGTAAGAAAAACACCAGAAGATAATGCTGGGTCAGCACCTAAGCGTTCCAACCCCAGCGGAATAAGCGTACCTGCAAGTGCCGCTACCGCCATTGTTACAATGGCCGCAGAACCAAGCACAATACTTAGCAAAAGATCTCCAAACCAAAAGTAGGCCACCCCCCCACTAATAAGCGC
>CAYGPX010000228.1:0-2820 GCA_964351935.1 uncultured Rickettsiales bacterium
TTAGTCCCCAAATCTGCGTCTGCGGACAAAGAGGATGAAGCTGCTGCTGCTGCATGAATTTACTGGCATGAGCATACCGAATTCAGCAAAGCAGCTCTATCAGGAGTGGTCGCCTGTGTTAAAAGCCAAGTCAAAAACTTTGCTCCCAAAATTAGAAAAAGCGCTCCATTCACAAGATGAATTTGGCAAACTCATCAAGCAGATGATTGAACTATTCGGCTTTCATGACGAAGAGCCTGAAAGAACTCAAACCGAAAAAGACGAAGAACCGGAAAACACTCAACATCAGCCCAATGAAGATTCAGCACCTAATCAGCATGAAGAACCTAGCAAAAGCGTTGCAACCCCCGCTCAACAAGAGGGCGATAGCGCAGGTGATATGCAAGGCCAAACATCTGAAGAGGAAAATCCGCAAGAAACCACTAGCGAAGGCGAATCGCTTCATCAGCATCAACATAACGCACCACCACTTGAGATATTGCCACGCTATCAGGTCTATACGAAAAAATTTGATGAAACCATCGCCGCTGAACGCTTATCTAATGAGCAAGAACTAAGCAACCTGCGCCATCAACTTGACCAAAAACTTGAGAATGTGAAACAAGCAACACGTCGCCATGCCAATGCTTTCTTGCGGAAATTACTGGCAAGACAACGCAGGCGTTGGCAGTTTAATCTGGATGAGGGCATGCTTGATAGTGCACGGCTCGCTCAAACAGTAGCCGACCCATCCTATAGCTATTACTATAAGCAAGAAGTAGATATTCAGGAAAAAGATACGCTCGTTACACTGTTAATTGATAATTCAGGTTCAATGCGTGGCCGCCCTATCACCGTGGCCGCTATGAGTGCGGATATTCTTGCAAAAACGCTCGAAGCTTGCGGCATCCATGTAGAAATTTTGGGTTTCACCAGCCGCGAATGGAAAGGCGGTAACAGCCGCAGGCATTGGCAAAGCAATGGCTCTCCTCAGCTTCCCGGCAGGTTAAATGACCTTCGCCATATTATCTATAAATCAGCGGGAACACCTTGGCGCAGAGCACGCAAAAATTTAGGCTTAATGCTTAAAGAAGGCATCTTAAAAGAAAACATCGATGGCGAAGCAATATTGTGGGCATGTAATCGTATGGCTACCAGTTCTGAGAAACGCCGTATTTTAATGGTAATTTCAGATGGTGCACCGGTGGATGACAGCACGCTTTCAACCAATGGCTCAGACTATTTAGACAAGCACCTGCGCGATGTGATTGGCTTTATTGAAAACAAAACTGACATCGAACTACTTGCCATCGGTATCGGTCACGATGTCACGCGCTACTATCAACGCGCCGTCACCATCCGCGAAGTGGACGAGCTTGGCTCAGTCATGTTTCAACAGCTTTCAGATATTATGGAAAGCAGCAAAAACTAAAACTATCCTTTCTTTTTTTTAGCTGGCGCCTTCTTAGATGCTGTTTTTTTGGCTTGAGCTTTTTTAGCTGGCGCCTTCTTCTTACCCACACCTTTTTTAGCAGCTTGCGCTTCCAAAAGCTTTACTGCCTCCTCAAGCGTAAATGCTTCCACTGTTGTGCCACGTGGTAGGCTTGCATTTAACTTTTGATGCTTCACATAAGGCCCATAGCGCCCATCATATACTTTAATCTCTTCGCCCGATTCAGGGTGTTTACCAAGATCGCGCAGTGGCTCGTTTGATGATTTTTTATTACCTTCAGCAATCACTGTTACAGCACGGTTAATGCCAATGGTGAGCACATCATCATCGCCTTTTAGCGAGGTGAACTTACCATCATGCTGCAAGTAAGGACCAAAACGACCGATATTTGCTTTGATTGGCTTGCCTGTTTCTGGGTGTATACCTACTTCGCGTGGTAGTGCAAGTAATGAAATTGCTTTTTCCAATGTCATTTCCTGCACTGGCTGGCCTTTTTGTAGCGAAGCACGTTTAGGTTTTTCTTTCCCTTCTGCTTCACCCAGCTGAACATAAAACCCATAAGGGCCTTTTCGTAAGGTAATTTCTTTACCTGTTGTAGCATCAGTTCCAAGCACTATAGGAGAATTCGCTTCTGGTGTACCTTCACCTACCCCTTCTTCTTTTTCGCCACTATCGCTTAGCTGGCTTGTATAGCGACAATCAGGATAGCGTGAACATCCCAAGAAGGCTCCATAGCGACTATTTTTTAGGCTAAGCGTTCCTTCCGAACAGCTTGGGCAGGTGCGATTGATATTACCTTCCTCATCATGCGGAAAAATGTGACGCTCCAGTAACGCCTCCATGGTTGATAGAATTTCAGGAATATCACGCTCTTTTACATCCGCTACGGTGGCGTTAAAATCTTTCCAGAAGTCTCTCAGCAGCGCCTTCCAATCAATTTTTCCATCCGAAACTTTATCCAGTGCTTCTTCCAGCTCGGCCGTAAAATCATATTCCACATAGCGGCGGAAGAAACTTTCCAAAAACGCTGTTACCACTCGGCCTCGGCTTTCGGCAATAAAGCGCTTTTTATCAATCCTTACATATTCTCTATCCTGCAAGACCGAAATAATCGAGGCATAGGTAGAAGGTCGGCCAATACCCAACTCTTCCATACGCTTTACAAGGCTGGCTTCGGTATAACGTGGCGGTGCCTGCGTGAAATGTTGCGCAGGGTTCACGGCCTCAAGTGCAGTATCTTCACCTTTATCCATCACCGGCAACAAGTTGCTTTCATCATCGTCGCTGCTATCGTCTCGGCCTTCGCGGTAGAGTGTATAAAACCCATCAAACCGAATGATTGAACCATTGGCACGAAGCTTGGCATAATGATCTTTACTTTCAATGGT
>CAYGPX010000229.1:0-2818 GCA_964351935.1 uncultured Rickettsiales bacterium
GAAATACTTTAGCAAAAAGCAGTGGATCGGCAAAGATAGAAATATCGTGGTTTTAATCAGAAATAGTGATAGTTCTGCGTTCAATTTTAGAAGAAAAACGCTCCACCGTATCACTCCACAAAGAATACGGGCTTACCCACTCACTTTGAACATTTAAACTGCCAGATTCAATTTTTGTTATCTCTAAAATATTAGTGATTGATTGATTTAGTCGTTCCGCTTCGGTAATAGCGCTATTAATAAGCTCTTTACGAGCGGCCGATGATAAAGACTTATCCATATGCCGAATCGACGAAAGTGAACCTATAATGGTTACCAAAGGTGTTTTCAGGTCATGTGAAATAGATGATAATAATGAACTTCGTATAGCCTCTTTTTGAGCCATTAATTTCATATCCTCAGAGTTTCTGAGTAAGTCTATCCTTTCTACTGATAAAGCAACTTGATAGCATAACGTTCTGATTAAATTATCACTGACACTTTTTACCTCTCCTTTTATTGCAAGAACACCTATATTTTCTCTTGGGGAAGAAATTGGAAAAAGCTCCCATTCGGCAATTCTAAGCTTTTCTTGTTTTCTAAGAGCTGTTTTTGCTCTTTTTCCAAGTGCTCTCATTGGTTTATGGGGATAAGCAAATGCTAGATCAAGATTCTTATCTTCAGCGAGGAAAATGGCAACATCTTGCTCAAGAATATGGAATAAATGATTTCCAATAGTTTTAATCAATTCCTTACGGTCTGCGATCCCTGCAATATCGTGTGAAAGATGGTGCATCGCTCTTGCAGCGCGCTCACTATCTCTAAGTCTTAGCATGCTCTTTTTATAAGAGCTGGCAACAACGAGAGAAATAAATGAAGCACTTAGGAATAGTAAAAGGTTTAGTGAATCACTGATGGTATTTAGTTCAAATTCATAAAAAGGAGCAATAAAGAAATAATTATAAAATAGAAAGCTTAGTATTGCTGAAACAAAAGCCGGTCCGGCGCCAAATTTCAGGGCAGAAAAAACGATCACGAGTAAATACACCATCGAAACATTGTAAATACTGGCGTTAAATTTATATTCAGGCAATGACTCCTGAAAAATATCGATGATAATGGTAAGAGCTATGATTAAGGCTGAAGACAAACAATAGTTTCCCCAGTTCTTTCTGATAAGCTCTAACCACGAGTGCCTCACATCACTTTCAAATGTAATAACCTTAAGTTCAAAGGGTATATTTCGCCGTAAAATCTTTGCTGAGAGTGTAGGGAATAGAAAGCTGTTAAGCTTTCCACGCTTCCTGCGACCAATAATTAGATGGGTTATATTATATGTTTCAGCTACTGAGATAATATCATCGACAAGATTATTTGAGCTATATCGAACAATTTGCGCTCCTAACTCTCTTGCTTTGTCTATAGCTATTTCCAACTGTTGTTGTATGAGCGGATCAAGCTTAATAGCAGAATCCTTTTCAATATAAATCACAACCCATGGGCAGCTTTTTTGATTGGCAATATTAAGTGCCTCTTTAATTAAATAATTATTGTCCGAATAATCATTTAGACAAACACCAACACAAATGTCGTTTTTTGAGAACACCATAAGCCTTACTTTAATAACGCTCTTCTATAGATAAGAACATTTTATCTAATTGCTGAAAATAATGTCTTATCTTCATTTTTGATTTTTCTATAAACATAGGCTTTTCATTATAGTTGATATGACTCTTCTTAGCTAATTGTTTAACATGCAAAAGCAGTCCGTTTCTTAGCGAGTCAACTTTGTTGAATAGCCGTTGAATTTTTTTTGCTTGTGATTCATCTAAGCGATCCTTTTTTAACCAAAAACGCTTTTTGTATAATTCAATGTTTGATTTATAGATGTTGATTTCATACATCATATTAGAGAAAGATATTTTTTTCATGCTCTTACCTCAAAAATTTCTTCTATCTTAGGTTTATAATATCCGTTAAGGGAACATCGTAAGGAATGCCTGATTCGCCTAAGTCGTCATATTCATGAAAAGTTGAGCTTTTTCGAAAAGATTCGTACTCAAACACAGCATCATCGGCGAGTTCTTCCGAAATTGTTAATATCTCTTCATCAGTGGGGTTCGTGTTCAATTGATACCACGTTAGAAATTCATTTATAGAACGACCCATAGTATTTACCTCAATTTTAAAATATTGAGAGGCAGAAAAGTACTTAAGTGGCGGAGTTCTGGAGAGTAATAGGTTTTCTGCCTCTCCCTCTTTTTATAAGAATAAGCTTAGCTTAAAATCAGGTAGGAGGGCTATGTTATCAGGGTGCTGTTTTTATATATTATTCATATAAACGCTTATTGATGAGACATAAAAGAAAGCGGAACAGGAGAATGCCTGTTCCGCTAGCTTGACGAGAGAGATAGGAAAGGGGGCGTTATACAGGGCAACCTTCATTGATTAATGTTTTTATTTTTAAATCATACTGCATGAATTGCTCAGTTTGTTGAGACGGCTGATTGGTTTCATTCTCATTCGCATTATTGTTTTTATCATCCATCTCTTCTATTTCGTTACTCATGTTTTGCTCCTTATGATTGAAAAGATTTTATTCAAATTTATTCACAAGTGCATATAAAATCGATTCATTCAATTAGTTCTAAGTATATAATTCTTATATAACCTACTCTGATTCGATTTTTTGTAATGAGTAGCTGATAATCCAGACAGTCGCTGCAAACATAAGTAAAATTGCTAATCCAAGCTTTGCACCAGCCAAGCCAGAAGCAAGATATCCTATAAAGGCCAAAGGCTGGGTGTCTGAGGCGGTGGCTTAAGAACTGTTTGTTGT